>JAWSUE010000007.1 GCA_033549065.1 Bacillota bacterium | reverse complement strand
CACGATCGTATGCGCAGGATGACCTTCTTTTAAGATCGTGCGCGCCTTTAATCCTTTTTCTTCAAATAATTCCCGGGCTTCTTCCAGAAGTTTATTTCTATCCTGTTTCTCTTCTTCGTAGAGCCGCCTGATTATTTCCTTCTCCTCTTCCGTCACTGTATAACTTCTTCCACCCAAAGTTGTAGCAAGTTGAAACTTGCTTTGATGAACGTGGATTACGGCCAGCTCACTGGCCTGGCAGCCTTCCGCTATCTCGGCTGCTTTCTTATAGGCTTTTTTGCTGGATTCGGATCCATCGGTGCAAACTAAAATTTTCATTTAAACCGCTCCTTTTTCTCAGGATTTTGTTAAACTCCTACCATTCTCCTGGATACTGAAACGGAAAAGTCTATTAATGCGAGCAAAGTGCTTCCAAGGAAAAACCCCATAAATCTTACACCTTTATTATAAACCTCATTTTGTTAAGTTACAAATATTCTGACAACAGATGGCGAAACCAGCTATATAGTTGAAATATCATTCCCACAGGCTTCCAAACCCATAATGACCGGAGAGTCCCCACTCCCTTATCTCTGAAGCCGGGGGTGTTTTATAACCGTACTTCTTTGAGTGCATCCAGCCGAATTTCTGATTAACTTCCACGAGAAATTCGACGTATTTCAGCGGGGCAAGAACGGCGTCGATCACCGGAACACCCAGGTGTTTTTGCAGTTCTTTGTAGAAATTAAACATCGGGTAAGCCCCATCCTTTGATTTCTGACATTGAGGGGTGCCGGGAAATCTAATAATAGAAATGGGGCTACCCGAAAATTTAGCCTTTACTTTTCTGCGCGCAGGATAACTGTTTTTTCAGCATCTATTTCGCCCGAGTCAGAAATCTCAACTCCATAAGCCTTACGGGCATGTTCACGGGAAATGTAGCCCTGCCGGTAGTCTTCAAGAACCTTTTCAGATTCACGCTCAAAGGGTTCTCCGTAACCACCACCGCCGCCGGTATTTAGCTGGACTGTCCAACCTTTTTTTAGAATATATCCGTTAGTCTTGAGTAGTTCATCAACGACATTACCTTTATTGTCCTTGATAGTGATGATCGGCGGTCGGGCGCTTTTCCCCCCGCGGATACCCCAGGCCGGGTCCTTCGATCTTTCAAACCAAGAGTAAAGTTCCACATTATCAGCCGACATTTCGTATTCCCTGATTACACCCAGTCCTCCCCGGTTTTTACCGGGACCTTCAGAATCCTGGCGCATCTCGTAGCGGGTGATCTTGGCCGGTGTTTCATTTTCGAAAATCTCGACAGGGAGGTTTTTGAAATCACCATTGACGGTGTTGATCAGACAATCGACTCCATCTTTGTTGCTCAATGCACCCCAACCACCGACGGTCGGCTCGACGGAGAAGAACCGCTCGCCATTTTCAGGGTTATAACCGGTCAGATAGATGACCATTGAGTCACCATAGTGGGCGGCGCCAACCATGTCGGGTATGGCATCCTGCAGGGCTTTCATGATCAGATCGATCAGTAGACCCAGGTGGGTAAAGTACCAGGCACAGGCAGCCGGTTCCACTGCCGTAAAGATTGTTCTTTCCGGAGCGGTTACATGCAGCGGTTTGAAGGAACCACCGGTAACCGGTCCAAAAGGCTGGACAATCATTTTGTATGCTAACCGGCAGGCTGATATGGTCTGGGCAAAGCCGCAGTTGACATTTCCTTCGGACATTTCGCTTGAACCGGCGAGATCGATATAGATGTCACCGTTTTCAACTGTGATAGCAACTTTAACATGAACCGGCTTATCATTGTAGCCGTCGTTGTCACAAAATCCCTCGGCAGTGTATGACCCTTCGGGTATTTTGGCGATTACTTCCCTTTCGATATTTTCGGACTGCCTGAAGATATCAACAGTAGCCCTTCTCACTGTTTCAAGAGAGAAGCGATCGAGAATTTCCATGAACCTTTTCTCTCCTGTTTTACAGGCGGCGATCTGGGCGTAGAGATCTCCCCTGGCATTGCGGGGGAAGCGGCTGTTCAGACAGATGGTGTCAATTATGTCGGTCCTGAATTCACCCCGATCGGCTAGCTTGATCGGACCGAGCCGGATTCCTTCCTGGAATATCTCGGTAGAGTTCATCGGAGCCCCGGGATCTTTTGAACCCACATCGAGCCAGTGGGCTCGGTTGGCCGAAAAACCGACCAGCGCTCCTTCATAGAATATAGGGGCAAAGACGGTAATGTCGTTAACGTGCGTTCCAGTAATATATGAATCGTTTAAAACGAAGATATCGCCTTCTTTATAAAAGTCATAGCCCCCGAAATATTCTGTGGCATACTTGACCGATTCTTCCAGGTTGCCCAGAAAAAGGGGAACACCCTGCGACTGCCCCAGGCTCTGCAGTTTCTCGTTGAAGATGGCTACGGCGCAGTCTTTCATTTCATAGATAACCGGCGAATAGGCGCTTCTAAAAAGGCTCTCGTTCATTTCATTGGCCGCCGAAACAAGTGCGTTACGGATAATTTCAGTGACAATGGGGTTTTCTACAAAATCCTGTTTTTTCATCTCAGGCACCCTCCCCTTGCTTGTTAATCAGCAGGTTTCCATATGGGTCAACCTTTACGCTGTAACCCGGTGGGACAACTGTGGTGGCTGTTTTTTCCTCGACAATGGCCGGACCGTCCAGGTTCTGGCCTGTTTTCAGCTCACCACGCCGGTAGATGGCTGTATCATATTCGCGGTTGTAAAATACAGCTTTGGCAACCTTGCGGGCAACCGGTTTGTCGCCATGGATTGTTTCATCTTTATTTTTCGGTGTCTTTTCCAGTTTGCCTATACCAACCAAGCGAAGGTTGACTATTTCAACCGGTTCCACCTTGTTGCTGTGACCATAAATTTGATGATGCATCTCGTAGAAGAGTTCTCTAAGATCGCTTAAGGTTTGCCTGGTCACCGGTCCGTTCTGGAAGGGAACATGCACGGTATATTCCTGGCCAAAATAGCGAACATCGGCCACACGTGAGTATTCTATTCTGTTTTCTTCGATATGCTGCTGAAGAAGCATAGGTTCAATTTCTGCAATCATTGTCTGGTACTGCTCGCTTACCTCCTGTGGATCTACGGTATCAACAATCTTCTTCATGGTACGCACCGTATCAAGACGCAGATCGGACTGGTGCATACCCCAGGCTGAAAGCACACCGGGCAGTTCAGGAACAAGTATGGTTTCAATGCCCAGTTCCTCGGCTGTGAGACAGGCGTGCATCGGGCCGGCTCCGCCGAAGGCAACTAGGACAAACTCGCGGGGATCGATACCCTTGCGGACGGTCAGCTGACGGATGGCATCGGCCATTTTGGCGTCGGCCACCTTGCAGATCCCCTCGGCTGTTTCAATTACACTTAAGTTGAGCCGATTGGCAATCTTTTGCACTGCTTCGATTGCTTTATCTTTGTTCAGGCGAAGGCTGCCGCCGAGAAACCCGTCAACATCGATCCGTCCGAGGACTACGTTTGCGTCAGTAATGGTCGGTTCGGTGCCTCCCCGGTCATAACAGGCCGGGCCAGGTTTAGCTCCGGCACTTATGGGGCCTACTCTTAAGCCACCGCCTTCGATCCAGGCGATACTGCCCCCTCCTGCACCGATTGTGTAGATGTTAACCATGGGGGTTAAAATGGGAAAGCCTTCGAAAATGGTTTCGGTTGATACATCGGGACGGCCGCCGATGATCATGCTTACATCGTAACTGGTCCCACCCATATCAACCCCGATCAGGTTCTGGTAACCAAGGGTGTCGGAGAGGTACTTGTTGGCCAGGGCGCCACCGACAGGTCCCGAGAGCAGGGTCTGTATTGGGGAATCTTTGGCTATGGACGAGGTGATTACCCCACCTCCTGACTGCATGATATGGATGGGGTTTTTAAACTCGTTATCCCTCGTCCGCTGCTCCAGGATTTTTAGGTATTCCTTGACGATGGGGGCAATGTAGGCGTTGATTATGGTTGTACTGGTCCTTTCATACTCCCTCCATTCCCGGGCTATCCGGTGGGACAGGGAAAGAGGCTTTTCAGTTAAATCTTTGAGAATTTTCTCAATCTCTTCTTCATGAACGGGATTGATGTAGGCATTGATCAAGCAGACAGCGATTGATTCATAATCTCCAGCCTTGATCTCTTCTGCCGCTTTAATTACACTTTTTTTGTCAAGGGGTTTTTCGATAGCGCCATTAAAGAGAACCCTTTCATCAACTTCATATACATCTATTCTTTTCAACAGGGGGGTCGGCTTGCTGAATCGCAGGTTGTACATCTCCTTGCGGTTACCCCTGGCAATTTCATAAACATCTTTAAAACCCCTGGTTGTAATCAGCGCTACGCGGGAACCCTTGCGCTGGAGTAACGAGTTAAGGCCAACGGTTGTTCCGTGCACGAAGAAATCGACTTCGGAAAGATCTTTCATCTCAAGGCCAAGGCCACTGATTACCGAGTCGGTGAGGTTATCTGGTGTGGTCAGGGCTTTGCCTTCCTTCTGTTCGTTAGTCTCAGTGTCGTAAAAGACAAAGTCGGTAAAAGTGCCACCGATATCTACGGATACTCTGTATCTGCTCATATGCTTCTCCATTCCTTTTTGTATAGTTTAATTAGAGCATTTTCTTCAAAACGCTGGGAGTGTTCACGCTGATAATCTTGACCGGTTTGTTGGTCAAGTTAGCCCATTCGTGAGGCACGGTTGACTGCATATGCAAGCTGTCCCCGGGAAAGAGGGTATATTCCCTGTCTTCCATGAATACGGTTAAGGTCCCCTCGAGAACATAGACAAATTCTTCGCCGTTATGAGAAAGGGGGCGGATATTTTTTTTCTCCGCTGGAAGAATTTCGACCAGTATGGGGTCAATTACCCGGTCGATTGTATCATTGGCCAGGCTGTAGTAGATGAAGTCGGAACTATTTAAGCGAAAGCCTTTCAATTCGTAACTGCGAAATATTATGTTGTCGTGTTTTTCGGTGATATGAAAGAAGTTAACCAGTTCTACACCGAGGGCGGCAGCAATATTCTTCAGTGAATTGATAGTGATCGAAGTCTGACCTCTTTCCAGTTGGGAGAGGAAGCTGATGGAGAAACCGGAGATTTCCCCGAGCTGTTTTAGGGTCATCCCCTTGGATTTGCGGATATCTTTGATCTTCTTGCCTATTTCAACAGAGAACTTTTCTGCTTTCATTTAGTGCGTCCCTTCTGTTATAAGGTTTGTTGACACGTATCAAACAAACTTTTCTGTAATCCAGCAGAATGCTTTTTTAGCGCATCGCTACTGTAACTTTTTAAGTGTTTTCTACTCTCAGTGAAAATTTCCTGCATAATTTTATTATAATTAAAAAATTTTCCCCACTAAGCAGGAGATAAATACAGTACCGTCGAATTTAGGTTATACTTTACAGCCCGGAATGACGCGGGCAACCAAATATAATGTGGTGAATCCAAGATGTCCGAAGGCCCGATAGTCGAGTTAAAAAACGTCTGCAAGCGTTTCGACGGGATCGAAGCACTTACGGATATTTCTTTGACTATTGAGCGGGGGAAAGTTCATGGGCTGGTCGGTGAAAACGGAGCCGGCAAATCGACCCTGGGTAAAATCATTGCCGGAGTACACCGGCCGGACAACGGACAGCTGATCGTCGACGGCGAAACTGTTTCCTTCACCTCTCCCCGGGATGCCCTGGGGCAAGGGATCGCCATGATCTCGCAGGAAGTTTCACTTGTCCCTAAGAGAACTGTCGTTGATAATGTCTTCCTCGGGATAGAGAGCACGAAGCTCGGGATTGTCGATAAGAAAGAGTTATATAAACGCTACGAAAAGCTAACAGAACGAGCCGGAATCTACATCCACCCCGATACCATTTTGGCCACACTGCGCATTGCCGACCAGAAAAAGGTTGAAGTGCTGAGAGCAGTAGCCCGTAATGCCCGCCTGATTGTCATGGACGAACCTACTGCCGCTTTATCTTCGGAAGAAGCGGCTGCCCTATATTCTCTGATCGATAGTTTGAAAGCGATTGGCACTACAGTTGTTTATGTTTCACACTTCCTGGAAGAAGTGCTCCAATTAGCCGATACGGTTACCGTTTTGCGCAATGGCATCCTGATTAAAACCTCACCAGTTAGTGAAGAAACCCCGGAAAGCCTGGTAAATAATATGTTGGGCGGCTTTGTTTCGCTGGGTTACCCGGAGAAGATATATCCCGATCCCGAAGCGCCGGTTATTCTATCAGTGCAGCAACTATGCAAAACCGGTGATTTTGAAGATATTTCTTTTGATATCCGGGAAGGTGAGATCGTTGGCCTGGCCGGCTTGGCCGGAAGCGGACGATCGGAGATCTGCCGCGCCCTCTTTGGGGCTGAAAAGATTAGAGGTGGAATGGTTTCTGTAAAGGGTAAAAGGATTCAAGCGAAAACCCCCCGTGAAGCAGTAAGGGAGGGAATAGCCCTTTTACCGGAAAGCCGCAAGATAGCTGGTTTGGTGATGAATTTTTCTACATCCAATAATATAACGCTGCCCCATCTGTCAAATATATCAGTGGGACCGATGATTAAACTCGCTGAAGAAAAAGTGCAGACCCAGTCTATCTTGACCCAACTGGATGTAAGACCTCCGGATCCACTGGCCCGGGTAAGCAGTCTATCGGGAGGCAACCAGCAGAAAACCCTTTTTGCCAAATGGCTCTTTAAGAAGCCTCTGGTTTTCATTGCCGATGAACCGACCGCCGGGGTTGATGTGGGAGCAAAAAGGGCTATTTACCAGCTGATCCACCAACTGGCCAGCGAAGGGCTGGCGGTACTGCTCGTATCATCCGATATTGAAGAGGTTCTAGGGCTGTCCCACAAGGTACTGGCCATCCGCAAAGGCCGGATCGTGATGGAATTTGACCGGGATGAAATTGCCGAAGAAAAGGTGATGAATGCTATCTTTGCCACCGACAAGGAAGGTGATCCGAAATGCATAAATTAGACGATGAACTTGTAAAATGCAAAGAAAAGACGACGGCACGGTCTGTAATCGGTCATATTTTAAGGAACTATGGAATAGTCATCGCTTTTATTATTTTCTTTATAGCACTCTCTTTCTTAAGCCCTGCATTTCTGACCTTCCGCAACCTGCACAATATTATTGACCAGTCAGTGAGTGTAGGTATTATTGCCTGCGCGATGACCCTGGCTATTATCAGCGGTAACTTCGACCTTTCGGCCGGGGCTATCTACGCCTTCTGCGGTTCACTGGCGGCAATAATCGCTTCCCACGGATATGTGGAACTCGGTTTCACTGCTGCCCTGCTGGCTGGTTTCTGTTTGGGGTTGTTAAACGGAGTTGTTATTGCCGGGTTCCGGGTCCACTCCTTTATTGCCACTTTGGCCACCGGCCTGGTTATTCAGGGTGCGGCACTTCTTGCGACTAACGGCCGATTGATTGTAGTTCGCAACGATCTTTTCACAGTGATGGGACAGGGTTCTATCTGGGGCATCAAATATCCTGTCTTCATATTTGCCATCTGGATTATCTTTACCTGGTTGCTGCTGTCAAAGACTAAATTCGGACGTGCTGTCTACGCTATCGGCGGCAACCCGGAAGCCACCTGGCTTTCCGGGATCAGGGTTGACCTGACCCGAATCATGGTCTTCAGCCTTACAGGTGTAAGCGCCGCTTTGGCCGGGATTATTGCCGTTTCCCGGATCAGCCAGGGGCAGGCAGATATGGGCGGTCTGATCGAACTGCAGGCTATTGCCCGGGTTGTTATCGGTGGAACCAGTATCATGGGCGGTGAGGGCTCGATTATGGGGACCGTTTTCGGTGTTCTGCTTATGCGGTTGATCGGGAACGGTTTCAATATCCTTAATATATCTCCTTTTTACCAACGGGTTTTTGAGGGTGTGGTTATCCTGTTTGCAGTAGGCCTGGATGCCATGTTCAGGCAGCGCAGGCACTGATATTTTTTTTATCTACCCTCAATCCGATTCAAGGTTTAATTATCTATCAGCGGGGGAGGTGTTTTATACAGCAGCATGAGTTTGGGTCAGCTTGAAATTTTTTCAAAAGCCAAAGGAGGATCACAAATGAAAAGAGGCCGGGTTTCTGTTATTACCTTGCTGGCAATATTGCTGGTTTTTGCTTTACTCATCGCGGGCTGCGGACCGACTGAGGAACCACCAGTCGGCGAACCCGATGGTGAGGAACCTGAAGTTGAAGAGAGTTTCCGCGTGGCCATGTTCCACCTGGTGCAGGCCAACGAATATGACCAGTCCCGCAATGACGGGATGGTCGCCACTGCTGCGGGACAGAATGTGCAGGTAGACTTCTTCTCCTGCGAGTATGACACCCAGGAACAGATCAACCAGATCCAGGATGCAATCGCTGCCGGAGTCTATGATGCTTTCATCATCCACCCCAATGACAGCAATGCTGTAGTCCCCTCGATCGAAGAAGCTCTGGCAGAGGGTATTATTGTAATCGGCGCAGACGGACCTTTCGGGCCGAATACAAGATCACTTGATCCCTATCCGGAAGGTGTAACTAGCATTATCGGACGTACTGGCTGGACAACCGGTTCATGGCTCGGTGAAGCTGTTGTAGCGGCCGCTGAAGGCATGGAAGAAGCCAAAGTGGCATACCTGATCGGCTTCCAGGCTCTGACCATTGACCAGGACCGTTTTGAAGCCCTAGAAGAGGTAATTGCCCCTTACGATCATATTGAAGTTGTCTCCTTCCAGGAAGGGTTATACCGCAGGGATACTTCGCGGGAAATTATGCAGAATGTATTCCAGGCCAATCCCGATATCAACATTGTTGTTTCTTCGGGCGACCAGATGACCCTGGGCGCTTATGATGCCGCAGTTGAAGCCGGTATTGCCGATGGAATTATGTTTATCGGTAACGGCTGCAGCCGGGAAGGCTGGCAGGCCATTAAAGACGGCTATTTCTTCGCCAGCTATGCTGATATTCCCTATACTCAGGGTGTGCTGTTAATCGAAACAGTTGCGGCAGCACTGCGCGGCGAAACTGTTCCGAGATCGATCAACCTTGAAGATCAGCGGCCTCCGCTTCCCCAGGAAGGTCCGATGATTACCGCAGATAATATCGAACAGTTCACCGGTGAGTGGTAAAACTGATTTACAGCAGATAATCAACAGCAAAAGGCTTCTCCTGTAATAAAGAGATTTAGCCGCAGTTAAATTACAGTGGAAGCAAACTGTTGGTTACCTTATAGAACGATATCCCGGGCAGCGCAAGGCTCCCGGGATATCGCTTTTTAAAGGGATCTGGATCAACTGGGAGAATATCAGAGTTAACTAAACTTTTTTATACTTATATCTGGAGATGAGAAACGGGTAAAAACCAAACTTGATATGGGCAAAGGCTGCATTCGGTTCAAAAAGATGGAAACTATCCCCTACGATTTACTGGCAGAACTATTAAGAAATATTACAGTTGATGACTATATCAAGAAGTATGAAGAGTCAAGAAAGTAATTATATATAAATCCTTCTTCAGTAAACCGACTCGAACCCAAAAACAGAATCGGGCTGGACTCTCTTTAAGATATCAAGGCCAATATAATAAACCCAGTCACCTGCTACATTTGGCAAGCTGACTTTTGCCCCGTCAACACTTTTTCTGCCAGTGCCATCAGTTTTTATTTTATATAACCATCCATTATCATCCTGGTTCACATAATAAATCCAGTCACCGGCGAGATTGAAATCCAGAACACTGTCACTAACGATGTTACTGATACTTCCTGCCCCGTCATGGCGAGATCTGTATATACTCTGACTATCACTTTCAATAAAGTATATCCAGTCACCAGAAACAATTATTTGGTAAGAACTTATACCCAGGGTTAAGCGGGTCTGTTGTGTGCCATCGGTCCGAATTCTATATACCCGATAATTATCATCCACATTGATATAATAAATCAAGTCGCCGATGATATTCAGGCAGGCTGAAAAACTATCATTCAATTTGGTGCGTGCACTGCCATCAGTCCGAATCTTATAAAGCTTCCCGCCATCATTGCGGTTTGAATAATAGATCCAGTCACCGGCAGTAATCATACCATCGGAGTAATCATTGTTCACCTTGGTTCGCTCCGAGCCATCAGTGCGGATCTTGTAGATTTTTTTGCCATCTGAAACATTCATATAGTAGATCCAATCGCCGGCAACATTGATAAACAGTGAATCGTCACTGTTAATTCCCGTGCGTTCTGTGCCATCAGTCCGAATTTTGTAAATTCGGCCACCATCAGATTTGTTAACATAGAAGATCCAGTCGCCCTGGATAGCTGCTAGTCCCCCGTTGTTTATATTGCCGGCTGTATTACCGGTTGGACGTGCAAGGACTACTTCAATGTTGCTTTCTGAAGACGATTCAGGTGACTGAATTAAAGACGAAATAGGGATATCCTGAGGCTGAAAGACACTGATGATTTTTTGAAAAGGAGTTTGAGATGAAGTGGTTTCCTGTTGAGACGCTGGTTCAGGCGAAGGTTCACCTGTTCCGGGCTTTGTTTCGGCAGCAGTTGGAGCACTTTCTGCAGATTCTCCAGATTGCTCAGCAGATTGGCTTTCTTCTTCAGTAGCAGAAGTTTGAGATTGCGAAGCATCTGATTCGGGCTCTCCAGGTGGAGAAGCAATATTCGATATTGATAAGCCCTTAAGTAGAAAGTAACCTGCAGCAACCAGGATAATGATCAGGGCTACAAACAGAAAAATAAACCCGGTCGATTTTCTTTTTTTCTTCGGTGGTTTTGAACTGGCCGGCGGGGAAACAATAGCTTCATTGAGGAAGGACTGACAATATCTGCACTTGATAGCGGTTGCTTTAATTTCTTCTCCACAGAATGGACAGACTTTATACTCGCTCTCGTTGACCATTTTTACCCCCCCAAAAAAAATTAATCTACAAGAGGCCTACCAACAAACCGTCTGCAGATTGAAGAGTATATATGGTATGGATTAACAAGATTGAGTATAAAGTATCAGGTATTATTGTGTTATATTTCCCTCTAGCTCATATTATATTCCGTTTTTTTGCCAGATACAAGAATTATTCAGAAGCTTACATTCATATTTTTATTAACTTTGCCTTTTGAATAATCCTATGGAACAGGCTGGAACCACAAACCGGCAACCCTATTGTCGTTGTCAAATACCACCCTGATGTTTATTGGACCTGCTGCGAATTCGGTTATCACATTCACCGCGGTGTATTCACCTGACTGTTCAACTCTTTGTTCAAGCTCGCCAACATAATCACCCTGCTGAGACAGCAGTGTCTGCCAGGTTTGCTTAAGTTTGCTCTCCGACATGGCTTTTTTCATCTCAACGTTGAAGAACGCAGCTGCTCTGCTAAAATCTTCCTCCACCAGGTTACCGATAAATTCTACAGCCAGATCTGTAACCTCTCCTTCCAGTGGCGGGCCGACCGGCTCGGGTTCACTGCTGCAGGCTATAGATAAAATTAAAACAAGAAAAATAACAATAAACAATGCAAGCTTTTTAAACATGCGATTCTTTATTCTCCTTTCTCCATTTGTCGTAGTATTTTCCCATGATAGCAGCGTAATTGTCTATCTACTACTCCAATTAGGCAGTAACCGCAATCAATACATTTTGAGGTTTCTTGTTTCTTATCTTTAAAGTGATTAACCAGGTTAGGCTCAATAATAAAGGGGCGGCAGAGAGATACATAATCAGCTTTCTCTTCTTCCAATATTTTTTCTATCGTATCAATATCCCGAATGCCCCCAACAACGATTATCGGGATCTTCAGGTGTTTCTTAATTTCTGCTGCCGCTTCAATATTGTAATTGTGCAGTGGTCTTAAATTCTTGATCATCAGGGGTAACATCGCAGAAAGAACTCTCTTACTTATCGCAGATTTTTCACGATAACGGTGATGCAGGTTCATTATGGCTTCAACGGGAGGCGCTGTCATTCTGACCGGATGAAAACCTAGGGCAATGCCGCCACTTGAAACTTCAAGAGCATCACCACCGGCTTCCTCAAATAGTTTGGCGATCGATATTGCTTCAGGTTTGGTCATCCCATTTTTATCAGCATCGTAGGCATTAATTTTCATTAATATGGGATAACTGCCCACTTCTTTCCTTGCTCTAACTATGATCTCATTAATAATCCGAAATCTATTTTCGGTATTGCCACCCCACTGATCTGTCCTCTTATTACAACAGGGTGATAGAAATTCGGATAAGAGATAGCCGTGTGCTGCATGCAGCTGAACCCCATCAAAACCTGCACCTTTAGCTCGACTAATTGCTTGAACAAAGTTTTTTATAATTTCTTCTATCTCTGCTTCGCTTAAAGCCCGGGCAACAACCTCGTTCAATGGATATTTCATCTTTGAAGGAGCTACTGCTTCAACTTTTACCAGATCCGGATCAATTTGCCCTCCACCATGGGCAAGCTGCATAATTACCGGTGTGCCATAATCGTTTACTGGTTTTAATAATTTCCGATAATCATCGACTAATTCATCTTTATCCATCATCAGCATGTTATTTAAGGTGCGGCCATTTTCCTGAACCGCTGCATAACCGGTGATGATTGCCCCAACTCCACCGCGGGCAAGCCGTAAATATAGATCAGAAAGTTGTGGAATTGGGCGCCCACTTTCACCGGCCATACCCTCGTGGGTGGCCGACCTGATGATCCTACTCGAGAGGGTTAGCCCGGCCAGAACACTTTCTTCAAAAACTTTTGGCATCGAATCCGCCTCCTGCTCTTATGTATAAGAATATATCTTTTTGCAGTAAACATCCAGTCAACAATCCGGGAAGAGATGCAGTAAAACCGCACAAGGGGACGGTTCTTCTGTGCGGTTAGACTTAGCGAGACCGCACAGAAGAACCGTCCCCTTGTGCGGTGATTATGGGTGGTTTAGTCGATTACAGGGACTTCCGATTCGGCCCCGGTGGCGATAAATTCTACGGGAAGTCCGGGGTCTTCTAACATTGCCAGATCATAAGGGTAGGTGAGTGCCTGAATGACTACGTCTTCTTCTCCTGGCTCGACAAAGTTAGCAGTTACGACCAGCTTATCTTCTTCTTCACTGATATCGGTAATTTCTACCTCAAATCCTCCGGTCGGTTTTTCACCATAGGTGACAAGCAGGTAAAGAATCCCTTCATGTCTGAAAGTCTGAGCCCCAAATTGTTCTATTCGCGAATCGATCCATGCCTGGACTTCTGCGGGAAGCTCATCCGGAAGAGTCACTTCACCGGGCTCTTCTCCCGACTCTGTCGGTACTCCACAAGCGGTGATGAATAATAAGGCTAGGGCAAGAATCATGACCACCAAAAGTTTCTTAATCATATTGTAAACCCCCTTTATTATTAAATTTATTGTTTTTTGTTTCTGTAACTATGACAAATAAGGGGTGAATTAAGTTCAATTTAACATATTAGTTTTTAATTGTTATGACAGTTGACGTATGTATCTATAATCATCTATAATATGGAAAAGCCATACCGGAGGCAGATCAGGCGGGCGAAAATTTTCGCTGCAGTCGGGCCGTTCAGGCAGCAGGTCAAATGAACCTGTGGGACTTATCATAATAAGTCTTACAGGTTTTGTTATATTGATTATTGGAGTGAGTTTTCTTGAAAAAACATTTGTATCACAGAGGGGAAACAATAACATTTTTCTGTCTGCTGGGAAATCTGGCATTAAGCTTGCTTAAAGGGTTAGCTGGATATTTTGGCAGCAGCAAAGCTATGATTGCTGATGCATTCCACTCAGGGTCAGATACATTCGCAACATTAGTTGTCTATATCAGCCTGAAGATATCACGTAAACCGGCAGACGAATGCCACCCTTATGGCCATGGGAAGGTTGAACCGCTGGCGGCAATATTTGTAGGGCTAACCTTGCTGGCAGCTGCCGCTTTAATAGGTAGGGATATTATAATCTCCGTTCTGGAAAATCAGATTCCTACACCTTCCCTGATTGCTTTGGCAGCAGCAGTAGGCTCTATCATTGTGAAAGAGGTTATGTTCAGAATTACTTACCGAACCGGAAGTGAACTGAACAGCGAAGCCATGATTGCAAACGCCTGGGATCATCGTTCCGATGCCTACTCATCTATAGGAGTTTTGATTGGTATTGCCGGCAGCATGGCCGGCGCTTATTATGGAATAGCCTGGCTGCGCTTTCTGGATCCTTTAGCAGGAACAGTTGTTGCAATATTAATTATAAAAATAGCAGTAATGATTTTGATCAAGGCGGTAGGCAACCTGATGGATGCTTCACTTAGTGAGGAGACTATAGAGCATGTCAAATCTCTGGCACACAGAGTACCCGGTGTTATAGATATCTCATGGGTCAGGGGCAGAGTTGTTGGCCCTGAAGTCCAGATTGATATTGCAGTTCAGGTTGATGCAACAAAAACAGTTCAGGAAGGCCATGATATAGCCGATATGATAAAGGAAACCCTACAGCACAATTCCGATCATGTAAGTGAAGTACTGGTTCATATAAATCCTCACGACAATCTCCACCTAAAAAATGAGCAGTTATCAACGATCAGGGGTAACTATCTTACCGATTGATCTCTATCAGGTATAAAAGTGCCGGGTGCAAAATCTCATAATTCTATTAATTATATGTGATGATAGTATAAATTGATAAATGGATTTTTGCCCTATTTAAGAATTATTTGCTCAGGGAATGCCTGCTGCTTTGATATATTCCACATTTTATCAATATAAGCCCGGGTATAAGCCTGCTCAATGGAATGGAACAGAGTTGCTCCTTTGCCGGTTAGCTCATAGCTTTCACAGTTCTCCCTTATATACCCGAGTCTTTCTGCAATTTTGAATTCCAGTCCGAACATTGTCTTGATCTGCCTTCCAAAGGATTCTGCAAATTTCTCTTTGTTGATCTTCATGGCATAGGAACTCCAGAATAAAAAATAGGCCATTCTTTGTCCCAAGGAAAAATCAAGCGTAAGAGAAGTGGGCAGAAACTCCTTATTGACTCTTTCTATATAGGCTTCAATTGAATGCGTATTAATTTTGAATTTATCTTTTAGAAGGGTTGTCGAAGATACCCCAAATCCTAAAAATGCATCGCGGGTTATAGATGAATATTTCCCGGTATTGTGCTTAGCAAAAGTCCATACAGAGGTCCGATCCAGATTATAGTCATGGCAATATCGTGCAAGCGTTTCCAGCATCTTCTTCTTTTCTTTTTCAGGCAGAGGTTTGTATTTATTCTTGGCAAAAGTAAAGTCAACGAAGGGGTAGGTTGACACCTGCGTTGCTCCGTTTTCAAATGCTGTCTTAATATCACTAATCAAGATGTCTTCAGTTTGACCCGGTATGGCAAAGATCAAATCAACATCAACAACCTGAAAACCTTTATTTTTAATCTTCAGCAGCCTATCAGTTAATGAATTAGAAGTGCGGCCTAATTTAAGGAGAGATTGTTCATCAAATGACTGAACCCCGATGCTGACCATAGTTACACCGGCAGATAATAATTTATCTATTATTTCTTCCGTGATATTTTGGGGATGAAGTTCAACCCCAATTTCACCTGAGATAATAAAATAACGCTTAAGTCTGTCGATGATCTCTGCCAGATCATCGATCATTAGTGCCGGGGTTCCTCCACCAAAATAAAGACTCGTCACTTCTTTTTGGTTACTCATATTCCGGCAAACCAGGTCAATTTCTTTTAAGAGAGCTGTCTTATATGAATCAGCTCTATCTTTATCGTAGATTTCTTTACAGTAGGGACAAAAACTACAGAGCGATTTACAAAAAGGAATATGCACGTATAATCCAAGACCATCGAGAGCTTCAAAATCTAAACAGTTCTCGAAACCACTTTTGAAAACAAATGGACTGAAAGAACGGGTTAAAATAATGTGTAAGACCGATGTAAGCAACATCCGTTAACCTCTTATCTTCTTTAGTTTACCCATCATCATTCAAAATCCGTATATATCACTTATAATTCTTCAGCTTCAATTTCACCCTTCGGTTATCTTTCGCTAAACATTACAATGGTTCTATTCAATTGATGAAGGCATTGAAGTAAAAAGGAAGTAGTTTTTGATACCTTCTTTAATAGCCCTGGCAAACTCCCTTTGTCCAAGAGGGTGAAGGATGTACCAGTTATCTTCCGGATGCATCATGTACCCTGCTTCTACCAGAACACTCGGAATCTGGGGATGCCTGAGAACAGCAATATTCCTTCTCCATATTCTGAATGCTGGAAGCTCCATCTCTTCATCCAACGTTTTGAGCATGATTTCAGCCAGTGCTTCATTGTGAGCATAATTATAGAGCACCATGATTCCATGAATCTCTGTTGCCGGGGCATCCTGGGCATGAGCGTTGGAATGAACGCTGACAAAAATGTCGGCATCATACTGGTCAATCTGCTCAGGTCTGTCATACAGGTTGACAAAGATATCTTCCGTGCGGGTCATAATCACATTTGTACCCTCTGCTGATAGCAGATCTCTAAGGTAAAGGCTTATGGCCAGGTTAACATCTTTTTCATGGATTACACCTGGCCCGGGTGCCCCGGTATCCCTTCCTCCATGCCCGGGATCGATAATAATCGTTTTGTCTTGAAAAATATTTTCTTCGACTGTTTTTTGAGGCTTATAAATATCAATAATTAGGTTATTTCCCGACCACTTCCGGCTGAAAGCTGTCATGTTAAAATCAAAATTGATTGTTATAGTCCATGAATCCGGACCTTCCGAGTGGTTAGGTGCCAGGTTTAAATCTTCTACTTTCAAGGTTAGGTCCGGAATCTGGAGATCTTGATCAATTTCCAACCCGTATGCTTTAATTGCAAGGTTATCCTTGCCATCTTCAATGAAAAAATGAAAGCGTTCATCCGTAATAAAAATCAACCTTACCTTTCCAGTAGTTTCAAGCAATCGCAGTCCATTCAGGCTTGGTTCAAGAAACTCTTTACTCTCAAGGACATTGACCATATCCTTGTGGATCAGATAATTTTGATCCCCATATAGATTAATACGGTAGTAGTTACCTGACATACCTTCAGCTTCATAACGGGTCCCTGCTACCAGGTAGCTGATCACGGTGGTAGGATGGCCGTTACCACCGACAGTGCTTGAGTGGAGTGTTAAACCGCTTTCTCGCATCTGATAGAGCCAACCGCGGTTTTTAAGCTCATGTTCTTTTTTTATTTCAATAATCTTGTAAGGGGAATCGGCTGTGAAAGATACTCTGCCGGGAAGCACACGGGTTACCTCATTTCCACCCCGGCGCAATGATACCGTGATGGTTTTCGGTCTGGTCGAACCGCTGGCAGGCAGGTCTTTTTGCTCTACTTTGTATACAGCCGTATAGATACCCCCTTCTCCCCGGGGGCCGCCAACGTAAGCTAACTCGGTCATGCTATTCCAGCTTCCATTATCACCGATCCTGAAATGTGCTTCGGCTCCCGGTGACCCCTGGAACGCAATTGTTAAGGTATCTCCAATTTTTAATACCTGATTTTCACCGGGGACTAAATAGGTGGAATGAACAGCCAGCGGTTCACGATGCATCGGTTTCCAGGGTGCGGGATAAATAACCGATCTTTCGATAGTGCTGGTACCTTCAAGTCCGGTTGCTTCAACAACGATCGGAAACTCTTCCCCACGGGGTATATCAACCATTGTCAAGAAGTTACCTGTCCTGTTGTCAATGATTTCCACCGGGTCACCGTTAACTGTGACCTTAACCTGTGAGTAAGATTTAGTTGTGCCGAAGACAAAAAGAGAATGCCCGTAATAGGTGAAGGGAGATGTCGGTGGATAAGCAAGAAAAAGTAAAGGTCCTTCCTGATCATCTGGTTTTTCGGGATCGAATACCTCTTGCAACGTTGATATGTTTACCGTTCGGGTCTGTTCGTTCCATTCAATAAAAGCCCCAACGGCTTCTGTAGCATGTCTCAGTGGAATATAGGCTATACCTTCTACCATTGTTACCGGGACATCCCACTCGCGGCTCTGGCCGTTTACGGTTATTTCCCGACTGCCGGCCGGAAGAACTAACCTGAAATCTCCCAGGTTGGCCGATAAAATATTGTTTGTTTCATCCCAGAAGGTTTCAAAACCTAGTTCATCAAAAAAAGATATTGCCGGGACGAGTAAGTTATCATCTTCTGTTTTAATAGTATCTTCTATAGTTATTGGCTCTTCATTAATTACAACCGCAATTTTTTCTTCCGGTTTATAGAAGAACATGAAGTAACCAGTTATAAAGAAAATCAGGATTGCTATTGCCAGCTTTTTCATGATCATTCTCCTGCTTCAAAGTTTTATGTTATCTATTACTAAATTATGCTAAAGATATGATTATTCCTTTTAAAATCATATTGGTAATATCAGGAATTAGTCTTTTAATCTTTGATAATTTAAGATATCATTCATATAGAAGGCAAATAGATTTAAACATAGCAAACATTATAGGCGGTGTATCTTTGGTGGAAAAAGAAAAGGTAGCTCTTATCCGGGAACAGGAAACTTTAATGGTTCCATTGTACAGCCGGGCGTTGGAAACCCGAAAAGCCTCGCCGATAATTGAAGATAGAAAAGCTTTGGAGATTGTCGACTCTATCGATTATGATTTCAGCAAGCTTGAGATACCAAAACAGACCCATGTAACAATCTGTATGCGAGCCAAATATTTTGATGACTTTACCAGGACTTTTTTGAACGAAAACCCACGCAGCCTCTTCATCCATTTAGGCTGCGGCCTGGACAGCAGGTTTGAACGAATTGACAACGGTTCGGTTGAATGGTACGACCTGGATTATGCAGAGGTTATGAAGTTGAGAAAAAAATTCTACAGTGAAAAAACCCGTTATAATATGATCGAATCATCGGCTATTAACATAAGCTGGCTGGATAAAGTAGATAACTCTGATAACAAGCCTGTAGTCATCCTGGCCGAAGGATTGCTTATGTACCTTCCAGAAGAAGAAATCAAAAAATTATTCCAGGCATTACAATCTAAATTCGGACACTGCCTGATTATTTTTGACTGCTACAGTCTTCTAACCGCATCAAACATAAACAGGCATCCTTCATTTCAGAAAACAGGTGCAGTTGTTTACTGGGGGATTGACGAAGCAGAAGAAATTGAAGAATGGGGAGAAAATATTCATCTTCTCGATGAATGGTATTTCTCAAAGTCTTCAGAAATCGATAAACTTGATTTTTTCTATCGACTCCTATTTAAAATGGCAGGCGCATCTAAAATAGCCCAGAAAGCACACAGGATTATAACACTCGAATTGGGATAAAATATAAATCTTTGCTCTCACATGTTATTCACCAGTTACCATTATTCTTCTCTGAACAATACTGCTTATCTTTTTCTTAAATCCCTATCCGTTAGGGTTCTTCGAATTTGGAGAAGGATTTTTGTGTCATGCCTAAAATTAAGTAATATGAAAACGAGAATTTTTTAGGAGTGATTCATAATGAATAAGAAGAAGATATTCATAATCGGTTTGATTGTCATCTCGGTGTTAATGGTGATCACCCTACCCTTCCTAGCAGGAAGAGATCGCGACCGGGATTGGTCGAAAACTGGAGAAGACCGGGTTGTGGTAATCTATTTAAATGGTACTATTCAGGAATCCCTAGGGCTATTCCTCTCTGGAGGCATATCACCTCATTTTGTCAATAGCCAACTTGAGCGTGCCGCTTCTGACCAATCAATAAAAGGGGTTGTTTTGAGAATTGAAAGCCCAGGTGGGTCTATTGCCGCTTCACAAGATATAGCAGCTATGGTCAGGGAATTTGAAAAACCGATTGTTGTTTCAATGGGGGACATGGCTGCTTCTGGAGGTTATTACATAGCAGCACCAGCCCAGGGAATTATTGCTCAACCTGGTACCATGACGGGCTCGATCGGTGTAATCAGCACTTTGATGAATATGGAAGGACTATACGAAATGATCGGCATTGAGGTTGAAGTCATCAAGTCCGGGGAGCATAAAGATATGCTGAGCCGCACGATGACTGATGATGAAAGAATGATTATGCAAGATATATCAGATGAAGCCTATAACCAATTTATATTGGCAGTAGCCGAGGGCAGAAGAATGGATCCTGAAAGGGTCCGCATACTGGCAACCGGTCAGATTTATCTCGGATCCCAGGCCCTTGAACTTGGTCTGGTTGACAGACTTGGTGGTATTGAAGATGCAATTGACTATCTGGCTGAACTGAATAACCTGGAGAATCCTGTTCGCTATGAATTTCCCCAACCACCGATGTTTGCCCAGTTATTTAGTTACGGATATAAAGTATTGTCGACAATTGAGAGGTCCTCCATAAACCCGGAACTGGTAATACTAGAAATGCTGAGGGAAGGTATTAAACCTGATATTCGCTACCAGGTTAGATAGTTTATTAAATTACTCAAATCATGGAGGTAAAAATATGTTTGATAAAATAATCAACTGGCTATCCGGTGTCATTACTATGCCGGTTGCAACATTAAATGAGGTTGCAAAGGAAAAGCCGGCAGGTTTGGCTTTCCTGGTATATACATTTGTACTGATTTTAACTTCAATAGTTGCAGTCTATAGCGGGGCTCAATTTAGCAGTTATGAAAACTCCATGCTTGAAATCGGTTTTCAATTTCCCTTGTACTATATTGCACTGGCAATGATTCCCTTTGGGATTATTTCACTATTTATATCTACTCTCTTGATCCATCTTTTCGCCCGCCTTTTCGGCGGCAAGGGTCAATATTGGAATCTATTCTCTGCGTATGCCTTTGCTAACTTTCCAATGATTATTAATGTTCCTATTTCCTTTTTACTGGGTTTTTTAGGTATCGTCGGCGGCATACTCAGCGGTCTCTTCGGCTTTGCATTATCGATCTGGATTCTTGTCTTACAAGTTATTGCAATACGTGAAAGTCATAGCCTTTCAACAGGTATGAGTATCCTTACTTATTTAATTCAGGTTGTGATTCTATTCGCTGCTGTTATTCTTGTTATCATTGCTGCAGTATTTACATATATTGGAGCAATGCAATTATAAGATCAATAAATCATTTCTCTTTAAAGGTATGAAATTATTATCAGGTATTTCTTTCTTTGATAGTAACTTTAACAATATCTCCAGCTTGTTTTCCAATTTTCGCCCGAATGTCTTTTCTAACTCCGATAATATGGCAGGGTGTTTTCATCCTGACGAGACTGCCTTGATATGGCTCTCCATCAAATGTGGCATATACAGGAACCCTGCCTTTACCGAATTCTGTTTTTACATCAAAAGGAATTTCTATATAGGCACCATCAATATCAGGAACTTTTATAAGGATTGCTTCAAATTCATATATTTTGCTCATAAAAGGCTCCTTTAAAATAATTTACCCGGCAAATGAATCATTCCTTCATGTCTTCCAGCATCTGTTTGTACTCTTCTCTTGAAATTTCTCCTTTTGCATATCTTTCCTTAATTATTTCAGCTGCCTTATTGTTACTCTCAACCTTGCTTCCAATTGAACTTTGCGGCTTATTATTTGATATAACTAAGTATATAACCAAGCCTATAATAGCCAATAAAACCAACCATCCAAATATCATCGATAATACCCCCCATGAAGATCCCCAGTTCCACCAATGCATCATATTTAACTACCTCCTTTCTTTCTAAGACTTCACAACATTATTAATGGTTCCGCCTGCAATATAGATATTCTAATACATAAAAATGTTGTCAACAACCCCGTCCCCCTGACAGCAAACACTACCATTAAGATAGGAGTTATTTAGAACACTTATTTAACCTGTGCAAGGCTTCTGCTTTTTTCCCTCTCTGCTTTAACTACTGCTGCTTCATTTTTCCAGCAAGCTGAAAGGTGATCCAGATATTCAGCTACTGAACCTTTAAGAATATCATCAGCACCAGTATGAGTGGGGCGGGCACCACTTTCTTTTACTATATCCCTTAACATCTGGGGATTGTCAATAATCGGGCAGGGTGCCAGATGGTTATCGCAAAACGGCTGCCTTTTCTGGAATGATATGAACAGCGGATTACCGAGAACTTCCTTGATACTTTTACCTCGTATATTATCAACTGCAAAGTGCGCAAAAGCACAGGGTTCAATATCCCCGGAAGCGTTTATATGAAAATACATCCTGCCGCCGGCTATACAGCCCCTGGTCGACTCGCCATCGTTCCAGAAATCGGCAATCATAATTGGTTTTTCTTTACGTAACTGAGGTACCCTTCGGGCCAGCCAGCCCCTCTGCTCCGCGGTAAGCATTAAACTTGTATCGGGATCGCGACCGACCGGAACATAGTGGAAAGACCATTCGTAAACTGCTCCTTTATCGACGAGGAAATCAATATATTCGTCGCTGAAAAGCACATCAACATTATAGCGGGTAGCCGTAACAGAAGTTCCGAAGAAAACGCCTCTCTCCCGGAGCAAATCCATCGCTTTCATTACTTTATCAAAGGTTCCTTTTCCTCTCCGGTCATCAGTCTGTTCCCGCCAGCCTTCCAGGCTGAAAGCCGGAGAAAAATTGGCCAGTTCTGCAAGACGATCTGCAACTTTTTCATCAATCAGCGTACCGTTTGTATAGGCCATAAAACTCATGTCGGGATGATCAGCGACCACATCGAGAAGCGGTTTATAGGCAAATGGTTCCCCACCGGAAAATACGATCCAGTAGATTCCTAGCTCTTTCGCTTCCCTTAAAATCCGATTGAGTAATTCTGGTTCAAGACTATTTGATTTACTATATTCACCAGCCCAGCAACCTTCACAGCGTAGATTACAGGCTGAAGTTGGATCAACCAGAATTAAGTTTGGTACATTTACTCCAAGCTCTTCAGTAAATTTTTCCCTCACCGCTTTTCCGGCCAGTTCATGGTTGGCAACCCAATTAACCATAAATTTGGAAAGCATTTTTGGATTTTTGGCCAGCCGCTTTGCCTGTTCGAAAATAACCGGGTTTGACCTGAAGTGTTCCCGTATGCTTTGTATATTCTCTTTATGCAAAGGTTGTGTTGCTACTTTTTCGGCGAAATCGAGCATGGTATAGATGTTTTGTTCGGGGTTTTGTGAAACATAATGGGTTGCTTTATCCAGGGCGAATTCGGCTGCCGCTTTCTTAACCGACTCAAAACTCATTTTAAACCCTCCTTAGGTTTAAATCTTTAAGTACGGATTCCTGAATGTGTCCTTACGACTCTTTTTTTTCATGTCATTGGGATCACCCTCTTAATATTTAACCAAACGTTTAGTTAAATTCTTGAAAATTTTTTTGTGGAATCCTTTTTTAATTATTTGTTGACTATAGTGGCAGTAAAAATGCTTCTTATGGGAGTGTGCCTGTTATCAATATGTCATTACCTTTGACAAACATTTGCGAGAGTAGTTGGTAGTTTTTTATGAATAAATCGCGAAGTTCTTTTTCTTCGATTGACTTTAGCTTCAACCAATCATCGAAAAATGTAGCCAAGCTTAATATCGGTATGAGGCCGAAGAAAAATTTAAACATTACCACTTCATTTGTTATTGTAAAATCATCGTCGGCATTTTTTATTATTTTATATAGTGGGTTTGAATCTCTGCTTTCTAACATCTCCATGAACCTGAATACATTAAATGGGTGTTTACGGTGTTTGAGAGATTCCAGCATCATGATTCGGAAAACATCTCTTCTTTCTATTACGTAATCGATCATCCTTTCGTAATAAGTATTGATATTTTGGAGGAAGAAGTCCATTGCTGCCTTATCGCTAAAATGGAAGCGATCTTCCTCGATATCCAAATCTCCTTCCTGGATCATCCTGACAACATTATTGCGAATAAAGCCCATGGCTAATTCTTTAATGTCATTAAAAAGATTTTCCAGAAGGTAATCCAGTATAGCTTCCTTGTTTTTAAAATAATAGTAGATCAGCGCCTTGTTTACTTTTGCTGCTTCGGAGATTTCATTAACCCGTGTCCCATCGTATCCTTTCTCAGAAAACAGGGCAATGGAGGCTTTGATGATCCTTTCTTTCGCTTCATCTCTTACCACGGGTTCCAATGTATCGGTTACCCTCCTGACTAACCATTTATTTAACTTGATTATAAAACCCGCTGACTCTGATGTCAATCTAAAGGAATTAGCAACATGGTCGGTTGGGCTGAAGAGCATTACGCCCGCTGGTAGTTAGCTAATCGTTTTTTGGATAGTCAATCTGCTTTATATTCCAACAGATCGCCAGGTTGGCAGTTCAATTCACGGCAGAGGGCTTCCAGGGTTGAAAACCGGACAGCCCTCACTTTCCCTGTTTTGAGTAGCGAAAGGTTAGACAAGGTTATGCCTACTTTTTCAGCCAGTTCGGTAAGTGAAATCTTGCGATCGGCCATAATGCGATCAAGGCGAACTATGATTGCCACCGACATTTCCTCCTTTACACCGTCAGGTCTTGTTCCTCTTGTAACCTCGATCCATGTTTAAATACTTCGGCGAGTATTAAAACAAGAGCCCCGATTAGAATTCCGCTAAAATCTTCGAGACGAATATTGGCATAAAGTTCAAGACCTGGCAGGTTGACTGTACTGCTGAAGTATAGGCCAATTAACATATTTAATACAGCCCTGATTATAGTAGCGGCAATGATCGAGTATCCAATAACGGCAATTCTTCTGGCATTATCAATTGTGAAAGGTGTTTCATCAACCAGGGTTGCTAAAATTTTTCTCAACTGATAGATCACCAGAAGCCCTATAGCCAAAAGCGGTAACACCAGGGCAAACTGGTATATAAATAGCTTTTGGGCATCGGTTTGTGTAAACCCTTCATTAAAGCTGAATGCAATACCCGGAGTTTCGATTCTAAGCATTACATTTTCTCCAAATACCTGGGGATTTATAAAAAACAAGTAGATTTGTCCGATAAATAGAACTATGGTAAATATAATCCCCAGGTACCAGGCAGCTCCAAGCAATGATTTTATTAATGAGGCTGCTGATTTTTCTCCAGTGTATTTAACCATCATGATCACTCCAATCTATTTATTTCAACACAACTATATCACGATATTTATTGTTAGTCAATAAATATTATATGTTTTACAAAAATAATTATCTGTAATTCACAAAATAGGGCTAAAGTAACTATCAGAGATTTCAGAGGATATATGATTTAAGAAGCCGGGGGAAAGTGTGAAACATGCAAGAGCTTGGTTTGAATCTTATAAAAGGAACACCTCAATAAGGTGAGCCAGTATGCCTACTAGTAAACATAATGGAATGCTTATTGCCATCCTGGTTAATGTAAAACGTAATCCAAGCACTCCCATTTCAAAAGGAAAGCGGGACAATCCGAGGAGCATCCATCCGGTAACCAAGGCCACGGTTGTACCCAAACCTGCTCCGGCACCCTGAATGGAAGAGATAATCGGGAATGAGGCGTAAGGGCCCATTGCTAAAATCATTCCGCCAATAGTCCCAAGAATTACGCCTCTGACGCCGGCTTCGCTGGCCAGCCATTGTCTGACGAACGCTTCCGGAATTAACGCTTCAAGCATACCGGCAAGAATAAAAGCCGCTACGAGTACAGGCAAAACAGCTAAGAACTGTTTCGCACCCTGAATTAATCCCTCTAAATGCTTGCCGCTTTTTAAGTTAAGAAAGAAAAAAACCAAAGCCAAAATGGCGAGGACCAGCGTAGCAGTAAACATTAGCCTTCCTCCTTTTGAAAGTAGCCGGCAGTAGTCAGGTTTGAATCAATCCTGTAGTAAAGGTATCCCACGATAAATGGCAGCGGAAAGGTCAGGATGTTACGAATAAGGGCAACTGTAGGGTTGATCAGGCTAATTTCCATGGGCAAACGCGTAACATCATAAATGATCTTGCCGAAGATAAATGAGTTAAAAAGATAAAAGGGAATTGCTTTTCCCTTAAATCCCGAAATGAATGGGTAGAAGACATAAGGACCACCGGGGAAAAGTCCCCCGATAATTGCCCCTGATATAATTCCTTTCATACCTGAAAACTTTTTAAAAACGCCACCGATATCCGTCTTTGACAAGAAAACCCCGATTTGCCCGGTCAGAATAAAAGCGATAATGATCATGGGCAGTGCATTCATCAGGGTTTGCCGGCTTATAGTCAGGCCTTCAGAAACAAGATAAGAACCTTCGGTAAGATAGGCAATAAGAATTGCAACGGCGGCAGCTACGCTTACACCAACCAGAGTTCCCTTCATGCTTGTCTCATCCTTTATTCTCAGACTGAGTTACTTATTTCTGACAGTTTAACTAAATAAGCATCGACATGAAGCCTAGTATATCTAAAATCCTGGTTAGCCAGATAGATATGATATTTGATATACTTATCTAGCTTTATTATTTACAATAGTACCTATAAGAAATTGTGTCAAGTCAACCAAATCATATTTAACGCCAGGCCAAAAGGAGATAAACTATGAAAAAGACTGATGCTGCTGTACAAAGTTTTGCAAATGGATTCCTCTGTTCTCAGGCACTTTTTTCCACCTACTGCGAAGAGCTTGGGCTGGACCCTGAGAAGGCTTTGAAAATTGCCTGCGGCTTCGGCAGCGGGATGAGTTACACTGCAGGAACCTGTGGCGCTGTTACCGGGGCATACATGTTGATTGGGCTGAAGCACGGCAAAATAGCTGCCGACGACAACAACGCCAAGGATGAAACTTATGCATTGATTCAGGAATTCACCCGTAGATTCAAAGAAAAGTACGGCTCAGTACAGTGTAAAGACTTACTCGGATGTGATATAAGCAATCCCGAAGTACTTCAGGAAGCAAAAGATAAACAGCTCTTCACATCAGTCTGCCATGATATAGTAAGGAGCGCTGCTGAAATTGTGGAGAACCTTCTTGAATTAGGAGACTCCGATACAACCTGTAGCTAATACGGAGACATTACTTCAATAACTATAACTAACTTTCTTGGCACTTACCTGTGGGATACAAGTTCCTGGTAACGAAAACAGCTAACCAGGTGATCGTTGATCAGCCCTGTCGCCTGAAGATGTGAATAGATTATTGTCGGTCCTATAAATTTAAAACCTCTTTTTTTGAGATCTCGGCTCATCTGTTCGGACAGGGAAGTTTGCGCAGGTATTTCAGAAATGTCCTCCCAATGACCAATTAGCGGTTTGCCGTCAACAAAATTCCACAGGTAATTGGAAAAGCTGCCGAACATATCACAAACTTCCAGGTATCGCCGCGCATTATTAATAGATGATTCAATCTTTAGCCTGTTCCGGATAATTCTTTTATCTTGCATCATCTCCTCAATTTTAGTGTCATCAAACCGGGCAACCTTAAACGGATCAAAATCTTCATAAATCCGGCGATAATCCTCGCGACGGCGAAGAATGGTCAACCAGCTTAACCCGGCCTGCGCCGATTCAAGGACCAGGAACTCGAAGTGACGTTGATCGCTATAAACCGGCACCCCCCATTCTTCATCGTGATACTTAACATAAAGTGGATCATCTCCACACCAGGGGCAGCGCAAAATTTTAGACATTTAAGAACCACCACCAATCTGTCAACAGAAACCATATTTTATTTATATGAAATATTATATGGCACCACTGACGAGTGTGCAATTTAAGATTCAGAAAGCAAACTAATTGTTTAAATTTTGCATTACTTGTGATATGCTTTTAAATAATCTTATAATTGCAAATACTACTTTTCCCTTGTTAACCATGTAGTCCATTTTATACATAAAGGTGGGTGAATATATTGCGGGCAGCCATTCTTAACGGTGTGGAAGAACTATGTCTCATCGATAAGCCACGCCCTGTCCCGGCTGCAGGTGAAGTGCTGGTTCGTGTTGAGTATTGCGGTATCTGCGGTTCAGATTTACATGCTTACAAGAGCGGTCTTTTCCCTTTTGGTATGACTATTGGCCATGAATATGCCGGAATAATTGAAGAAGTTGGACCGGACGTGGATCATCTTGTTCAGGGACAAAAAGTAACCGGCACAGCTTCAATTGCCTGTAACAGCTGTTTTTCATGCCTGTCAGGCCGGGACAATATATGCGAAACAATGAATATTGTCGGAGTTACCAGGGAAGGTGCCATGGCTGACTATTTACTGGCACCGCAAGAGAGCATTGTCGTTATACCTGAATCCATGCCCATTGAAATGGGTGCCCTGGCTGAACCGTACAGTGTAGCACTGCATGCGGTTAAACTGATTAAAGCTTCTACAGATCAGGCTGCTATTATCCTTGGGGCAGGTGCGATCGGACTTTGCCTGCTGGCCGAGCTGAAGAGGCGCGGCCTGGGGAAAATTTATGTTATCGATCTTAACGATGAACGATTGAAGACTGCTGAAGAAATGGGAGCAACAGCAACAATTAATCCGGGAATCGAATCTCTTGAGAAGAAAGTAAATGAACTAACTTCGGGCACAGGTGCTGAATTGGTTTTTGAGTGTGTGGGAATTCCGGACACCATCAAAGAAACAGTAAACCTGGCCCGCCAGGGCGGCTCGGTTGTTGTGCTCGGCATCTGTGAAATACCGGTAGACCTCTTCTTCTTAGGCCTGGTTACCAGGGAAATACAGATCAGGACTTCTTACGGCTCTACAGCAGATGAGTTCCGGGAAGCGTTAAGTATAATTGCAGCAGATCCGGGAGCGTTGGAACCGCTTGTTAATAAAGTTATAAATCTGGAGAAGCTGGTTGAGGATGGGTTTAAACCTCTATTCGATAAGTGCTGCCCGGATATAAAAGTACTGGTTAGAATAAATTAATAAGGAGGATTATTATGGCACGTATTAATGGCGGACACCTGGCAGTAAAATATTTAAAGGAAGTTGAAGATGTTGAAATAGTTTTCGGTATCTCGGGAGGTCACATTGAATCCCTGCTGGATGGATTCACCGAATACGGGATCCGGACAATCGATGTCCGGCATGAACAGGCAGCAGTAATGGCGGCCGAAGCCTGGTCCATATACACGGGAAAAACCGGTGTCTGTTTTCTGACAGCCGGCCCCGGTTTTACAAACGGGTTAACCGGAATCGTAAATGCAAGCCTTGATAATACACCATTGGTTATCCTCAGTGGAAGACATGCCCTGCGGGATGAGCTTAAAGGAGCCCTGCAGGAGATGAACCAGATCGATATGATCAAACCGGTAACCAAATGGTGCGCGACCTGTTACGATGCCAAACGAATTCCGGAATACCTATCGATTGCTTTCCGCAAAGCAAAAGAAGGGCGGCCCGGACCTGTTTTCCTCGAACTACCACCGGATGTATTGAACATTTCTGTTGATGAAAGTGAAGCACCCTTTCCTCCAAGACCGGATGGCCGGTATATAGTGCGCCCGGACAAAAATTCACTGGCTAAGGCAGCAGAGATGATCAATAGCGCCAAACAGCCCCTGTTCATTGGTGGCAGCGGAGTCGGGTTCAGTAGCTGTTCACCTGTATTGAAAAAGTTCATTGAACAAAGCGGAATACCTTTTATGCTGCTTAATTACGGCAGGGGTGAACTTGCCGACGACCATCCTCAGTCAATCTGGGATTGCGGTTATATCGGCATGATGTCTGCTACCCCCCAGGCAGATGTTATTATTGCCGCCGGAATCAGGTTTAACTGGCTGCTTCAATCGGGCAATTTGATCCCACCTTCTGCAAAGGTCATCAGGATTGATATTGAAGCCAGCGAACTTGATCGAAATCGTTCGGCTGATGTGGGATTAATGGGAGATATTGCAGCAACTTTGGAAGAACTGATTCCCCTGACTGAGAAAAAGGACCACACCGCTTGGCTACAGTCGATCAGGGAGTCCAGTCAGGCTATGCTCGATTACGAGCTTCAAATGCGCAGTTCCCCATCTGATCCAATCCACCCGGTCCGCCTGGCAGCAAAAATTCAGGAATATGCAGGGAAAGATGCCTATTATATTGCCGATGGAGGAGACACCGTTTATTTCGGGCTTACCGGATTTATGTCTAAACTGAAAGCCGGTGTGATTGGCTCCGCCGCCGGGTTGTTCGGCTGTCTGGGTACAGGAATCCCCTTTGCCATGGCCGCCAAACTGGCTAATCCGGACAAGAAGGTCCTGCTTTTGAATGGGGATGGTTCATTTGGCTTTAATGCCATGGAATTTGATACCATGGTCCGCCATAATATACCCATAGTTTGCATTATCAATAATGATTGCGCCTGGGGAATGATCAAGCACGGCCAGGAAATGTCGATTGGCGCGGACCGCCTGCAATGCGCCGAACTTGGCCTGCGCCGTTACGAGAAAGTTGTGGAAGGACTGGGAGGCCACGGAGAATATGTGACCGAAGATGCTGAGATTATTCCGGCCATTGAGAGAGCTTTTGCCTCAGGGAAACCTGCTGTGGTCAACGTAGTAACAGATCCGACCGTAACCAGCCTGATCACACCGTTCTTTTCCCAGTCATTGAAAATGGAGTAAGCTGTTTACTGGACACTTTTACCCACAAGACAGGAAAGAGGCTGCCGGTTATTTGAGCAGCCTCTTATTTTAATAAAAACTGGTCTAAGGCATCATATGGTCACACTGAAGATTCTACTTTTCTGTCAATGCGCCAGTCAGTCCAACTTCCTCTCAAAATATTTTTTTGGTTTTGTTCGAAAAGGAGTCCTTTATAACCCGGGCCGCTCTCAGGGTGACCCACTTGTTTGGCTGCTTCTTCGGGCCGAAATCAACCCAGGTTTTACCCGGGTAATCATAATCTATAGCCCATCGGCCTTCATTATCCTGTTTATCACGAATGTATTTTAATGCGTTCGCTAATCTTTGGTCCCTTCCAAATCCCAGGTTAACCAGGGCTTCAACATTTTGCAGAAGATCGGTAACATAGAAAACAGGAAATCCGAATTTCCACCAGTTACCGCTCGGTTTTTCGTTCCATCCGGAAGGGTAGGTGGAATCTACCGGATCTACGCTGAAGAGAAACTCGATCCCTTTTTCAATTGCCCTTTCAATTAAAGGTGTCCGCTGGCTAAGTGGTAATTTACCAAAGGCAAGCATTACCTTTACTGCGCCCCAGGCACAGGCTTCTTTATTGTTTGCTCCGCAAAGGAAACCGGGGCCATATTTACCCGAATAATATCTGAGTGCAGCTTTTTTATCTTCCATGGGCGCAACCCCTTCTCCGGTTACACTGCGGGCCATCCACTCAAATGCGTTTTCCAATCGAGGATCGTTATAACCCAGATCTATCATGGATGCACACATATTTCCCTGCAGACAGTCTACCGTGCTTGAAGGGGTTCCTGATGCGCTGAATTGTCCATGTTCTGTGAGGGCATTCTCAATTAAATAACGACAGGCTTTTTCAATACGCTGATCAAAGCTAATTAAAGCTCCCAACTGAGCCAAAAGGATTAGTGACCAGACTGAGCTGCGGTATTTTGGATTATATCCCGGACCCGGTGTTACCCAGTAACCATCATTATTCATCTGTTCTAAAATAATTGAAATCGGCCCAACTGAATGGGCCTTTTCACAGGCAGAGATCAAATCGGAATCACCCGATGGTAGTTCAAGCAGATCCCGCATGGCAAGATAACGGACACCGGGTTCGTTCTCATCCAGAAGCCAGGAGAGTGTATCACCCTTTAACTGATCCTTCCAAGACATTTTTTCTGCCACCTTTTCTTATTTCAAGCTGTTCTCGTCAATAATATAAATATACAAAAGGTTTTCTGCAAAGGAGTTTTGCTTCCTTTTTTTTCAGCAGCATGATAAATTTTACCACTCGTGTTTGAAAAAATTAGCTTCATAGGAGTAAGGTTTGGTCATCGATTCGATCTGTTTAATTTCATCTTCTGATAAATTGTTAAATTCTGCAGTGATGCGGGCATTTTCGTCAACCTCTTCAATTTTTGATATACCCACGATTGCTGTACTCACAGGGAAGGTAAGAGTGTAGCTTAAAGCCTGTTTCATAGAAGTAATACCGCCGGAATGGAAGATACGCTTCACTGCTGTAACCTTCATCGCAATCACGCCCATTCCCATTTCAACTGCTTCGGGTAAAAGTTTATTTTGAAAGGGAATGTCATGAATATCACCGGCATTGATCGGGATCAGCAGGCAGTCGAAGGGATATTCCTTGATTCCCTTTAAAAGCAAATCCGGATCTTTGTGCCCTGTTATGCCAATAAACCGGACCACCTTTTGCTCACGAAGTTTTTCAAGTGCTTTGAGTGCCCCGTCATTTGAAAATGCCCTTTTCAAATCATCTTCATTTTGCATGTCGTGGAGTTGGTAAAGATCAAGATAGTCAGTGCGAAGTTTTTTCAGGCTTCTCTCCAGCTTACGCATCGTTCCATCGTAAGAGCGATCGCCTGTTTTGGTAGCCAGAAAAACTTTATTCCTTCGGTATGCCATCACCCGGCCAATATTCTTTTCACTACCTCCTGCCCCATATGTTGGCGCAGTATCAATATAATTTACTCCAAGGTCGATTGCCCGGTTAATTATTTTCTCTGCTTCTTCTGCGTGGCCGGTCTGTTCCAGGATTGACTCACCACCAAGACTGAAGATCGATACCTCATAACCGGTTTTCCCAAGAGCTCTTCTGGGAATCATCGTGCTCCCTCCCTTGACTTTCCGCTTAACGGTATTATAACCTATTTCCTGTTTGAGCCTAGATTAAGAGTCTAATAAACACGATATTTCCAATATTATCTATTGACTGTTTATTCTGCTTATGCTAACATGTGAGAAAATTGTATAAACTTTAGCTGCAGATAAACCAATCAATCACCATTATTCTCATCATTAATTAATCTACAAGTAAACTTACCAAGGAGGTGATCTATGATATAGATCACAGGGTTATTGCTTTGCTGTTTAGGAGGAACGTAGGTTCATTATTAACAGAAATAGGAGGACATCAATGAACGGATTATACTTTGTTATTTTCGCGGTGGTCCTTTACTACCTCGCAATGAAGTATTATGCCACGTTTTTATCTAAGAGAATCTGGAAATTAAATCCTAATACTGTAACACCGGCTGTGCGATTGGATGATGGCTTCGAATACGTCCCAACGGATAAATATGTCGTATTCGGCCATCATTTTACATCTATTGCCGGTGCTGCGCCAATTGTTGGCGCTTCAGTAGCAGCTATTTGGGGTTGGCTTCCTGCCCTGCTATGGTTGGTACTGGGAACTATTTTCATCGGTGCCGTCCATGACTTAGGAGCACTGGTCACATCGCTTCGCCATGATGGTCGGGGTATAGCTGATTACTTAAAAGAACTCTTAGGGACAAAGGCAGTTGCATTAATGTACATAGTTGTTTTCTTTCTTCTTGTACTTGTCACTGCGGTTTTTGTTCATTTAATTGCTACTCTGGCAGCAGCTTTCCCCGCTGCAGTTTATTCTGTGTGGGTTGAAATTCCCCTGGCTATGATTATTGGCATTAGCATCCGGAAAAACTGGAAGATAAACCTCTACCTTGCAACCGGAATTGCCCTGGTAATTATGTATGCTCTGATCTACGTTGGAACTCTTTACCCATTACAGCTCGACTACTGGACCTGGGTATACATCCTGCTCGGCTATATTATCATTTCTACTCGGTTGCCTGTCTGGCTCCTGGTTCAACCCAGGGACTTTATCAACGCTTATCAGTTGGTAATTATGCTGGCTGTAATCTCTGTTGGCGTGATCGCCCTCTTCCTGACTGGTGGAGGCCAAGTAGTTGCTCCGGCTGTAAATCTCAATCCTCCAGGTGCACCTCCAATCTGGCCATTCGTAATGATAACAATAGCTTGTGGTGCTACTTCCGGATGGCACTCAATTGTTGGCAGTGGGACCACGCCCAAGCAGATTAAAAAAGAAACCGATGCTACATTTGTCGGTTACGGCGGAATGGTTGGTGAGGGTTATCTTTGTTTGATAGCCTTGCTCTGCGCTGTAGTCGGTTTGGGTGCTGCTGGTTACTCTGAAATGTACTCCGCATGGGGTGTAGCAGCCTGGACTACAGTTTGGGCTAGAGGTGGAGCTACATTCCTTGAACCAATTGGTTTTCCACTGATTCTCGGGACAGCTTTTATGGCGGTTGTAGTCAAGAGTTTTGCTATGACCACACTTGATTCAGCAATGCGTTTTACAAGAATTGCATTCGCTGAAAGTTCCCAGACTTTTGGAATGCCGAAAATTTTTGCTGACAGAACTGTTTCGATTATACCTGGTTTTGTAGTTGTCGCTATTCTCTGTTTTTCTGGTTATGGAATGATACTCTGGCCGCTGTTTGGTGCAACAAACCAGATCCTAGCCGGCTTAGCCTTGCTGGCTTCAGCTGTATTTCTTAAAATGCTGGGTAGGCCGACCAAAACATATATAATCCCATTCTTCATTATGATCATCACCTCAATGACAGCACAGGGCTGGATGATTGTCAATTCATATATCCCAGCTGGCCAGTGGCTGCTGGCAGCTATTGGAATAATAACATTCCTATGTGGTGTCGGCATCTTGATCATCGGTTACAACACCTGGAAAAATAAACTGCGCTCTATACCTGATGAAGAAGATTTTCGTTTGGAAGCTTGAGTTGATAGTGCATAAATCTATTTCTTATTTAGTAACACTTGATAGCTGTACTTAAATTTATAGCAAATTGTTCTTTTGGGGTGTCCCGGAAACATTTTCCGGTGACACCCCAAAAAATGATATTATATAGTAGGAGGGCTCTATGGTGAAAGTTGGAGTTGCGGTTATTGCCGTACGAAGAACCGGTACACTGAATGTTTTTCAGGCAATCAATAACTTTTTTCTGATCAATGAAATGATTATTCCGGGTTCGATCTACTGGAATCTGGGAATAGGCAATCTATTCTGATTATTTATTAATACGGGAGGAAAGTGCCATGCCGCAGGTTGAACTAAATATGGTTGCTCCTGATTTTAGCCTGGAAGATTTTAAAGGTAATAACATCAGGTTATCCGATTACAAAGATAAAAATCATATCCTGCTGGTATTAAACCGTGGTTTTGTCTGACCGTTTTGCCGACGGCACCTGGCGCGGCTGCGTCGGAAACACGAGCAATATGCTGAAAGGGATACTGTTATCATTTCGGTAGGACCTGAAAATGCTGAAAGCTTTCAAGAATACTGGAAGAAAAACAGCCTGCCATTTATCGGTATTCCTGATGAAAGTCATCAGATATTGAAGCTTTATGGCCAGGAGGTCAATCTCTTCAGAATGGGCAGGCAGCCCGCTCAGATGATTATCGACAAGAAGGGCATCCTGCGCTATGTCCATTACGGGCATTCAATGAGCGATATTCCGGAAAACAAAGAGATCCTGGCAATATTAGATCACCTGCAGGCTGAATAAGCAGGATAATTATTCAGCCAGGACAATCAAACGTTCCGGAGGAAAGTAAAGATAGCAGTAGTTTTCACCCTCCGGATGAACAGCTATTGATGAACTTCTCGGTGAGCATCTTTCCAACCTGTATCTTTTAACTGCATCGTTGACAGCGTAATAAAAGCTGTGGAAGTTGGTTACCCCGTCCAGGACCTGTTCCGATATACAGGACAAAGTGTTAATTCCCGGAAAATCTTTTAGTTCAATATGTTCCGGCCTAATTCCGACCAGGACCGGCTGGTCTGGGGAAAGTTTTTCAGATATCGTTCCGACAGCTTTTAATTTCATTCCGAACTCCGGTATTAAAACAGATACTCCTCCCTCGTCTATCTCTGTAATCCTGCCGCTCAGCAAATTCTTTACTCCAAGCATTTTTGCAGCTGTAATGTTTTCCGGGTTGGCAATAACCTCTTCTTTTGCTTCGCACTGAATGACCCGTCCATTTTCAAAAATGGCAATTCGATTCCCAAGTTTAAAACCCTGGTCCAGATCATGTGTGACAAAAAGGATATCACCCTCGAAATACTGGTAGAGGTTGAGCAGCTCATATTCAAGCCGTTCGCGACGGAATGTATCAAGTGCAGAGAAAGGTTCGTCGAGTAACAGAACTTCCGGTTCAGGGGCAATAGCCCTCGCCAGGGCAACCCTTTGCTGTTGACCTGATGAAAGTTCATTGGGATATCGATTTATTAGTCCTGGTATATGAATAATTTCAAGCAGTTCCTTAATCCTGTCATTTGCAAATTTCTTCGGTTTATCGTGTATACCATAGGCTATATTCTCAGCAACAGTTAGGTGAGGAAAAAGCGCATAGTTCTGAAATACAAAGCCGATTTTTCTTTTTTGAGGCGGCATAAATATCCCCTTCTTAGAGTCAAAAAGGACTTTACCATTCAGCCTTATCAATCCTTCATCAGGGTGGAGTAATCCGGCTATACACATAAGTGTCATAGTCTTGCCTGATCCGGAAGGTCCCAGTATCGATAGGATTTCCTTGTCTACATTGATTTCGACGTCAAGATTGAAATCAGTTAAATTTCTTTTTACCTTAATTTCCAGCAAGAGCCTTACTCCTTCCGTTATTCCTGGCTTTCCCTTTCCAGTAGGCAAGTAAAACCAGCGATATGAATGCAAAGGCCAGGACTATTAAGGTTAAAATAAGGGCCTCGTCCATCCGGCCAGATTGTATTTTAAAGTAGATGGCAACCGGTATAGTCGTCGTTCTGCCGGGAATATTTCCGGCCAGCATCAATGTTGCACCGAACTCACCCAGGGCACGGGCAAAAGCCAGAACAGTTGCAGCCATCACCGAAGGCCAGGAAAGAGGCAGTGTTACTGTCCAGAATATCCGCCATTCACTTGCACCCAAAGTACGGGCAGCATTTTCAATATTTATATCAACCTGTTCAAACCCACCACGGGCAGACATATACATCAAGGGAAACGAGACGATAACAGCTGTAATCACAGTTGCCGGCCATGAAAATACAACATTAATTCCAATTAAATTAAATAGTTTTCCCAACGGACCGTTATTACCAAATAGAAATAGAAGACCGAATCCAACAACCGTGGGAGGTAAAACAAGGGGAAGCAGAAATAGACCATCGATCAAGCTTTTTAACTTACCGGAATAATTGGCCATCCAGTGTGCGGCGCCAATTCCGAGGGAAAAGGTGATCAATGTAGATACCAAAACTGTTTTCAGGGAAACATATAGAGGAGAATAGAATGTTTCGAACATTTTTCAGCCTTTCCAGTAAAATCCGTATTACCGGCTTTGGATTAATAAAAATCCGTGTTTTTCAAATATTTCCTGTGCTACCGTAGTGAAAAGAAATTCTACATAACTCCGGGCAGTTTCTGTTCTCGTACTTGAAGCTATGATAGCAACGGGGTAAAGTATTGTATTATTTATCTCATCGGGCGCTATTGCAACAATTCTTACCCGATCAGAATTGACAACATCTGAAGTAAATAGTATCCCTGCATCAACATTTCCACTTTCAACATAACCGACAACCTGTCTAACATTACCGGTTAAAACAAACTTATGGAGGATCTCTTCAAAGGGCAAATCGAGAAAATCAAAGACTTGACGCCCGTAATAACCAGCAGGTACAAACTCGGGATCACCCATGGCAATGAGTGTTATTTTGTCATCCATTAGATTCTCGAAACCTGTAAAGTCAAAATTTTTATCCTTCAGGGTGATGAGAACTATCCTGTTACTTATAAGATCCTGGCGGGTGTCGTTTAAAATCAAATCTTTGGCTTCCAGATTATCCATCTGGATCGGGGAAGCCGAGATAAAAATATCAACCGGAGCGCCGTTTTCAATTTGTGTTTGCAGATCACCTGAAGCAGCAAAGTTGGTTAACAACTCCAAATTGCTGTTTTCTTGCAGATAATATACATTGACTTCATTTATCGCATCGGTCAGACTGGTGGCCGCTGATATATTCAGTGTTATTTTTTCCGGATCAGAACAGCCAACCAGACTTATAAATACAACCAGTATGATCATAATCGACAAAACGAGCACCTTGGATCTATAAGATTTGTTATGTTGAATATTAAAATTGTAATTGTCTTTCATATTTTACAGGTTACCTTTCCCAAAAGAGCAATTCGGAAATATGCATATTTCACACTGCCTGCACAAACCACCATGCCCAAGGGCAGCTATTTCCGCAGCGCTCACTTTCTGTCCGGTCATCAGGCGGGGCATCAGGATATCGAATACTGTATTTTTATAATACATGCCGCATGCCGGAAGGCCGATCAATGGTATGCCACCCTTATAGGCCAGAAGAAACATGGCCCCGGGCAGGGCAGGGGCCCCGTACTTTATAATTTCTGCGCCGGTATCCTTGATTCCGGTTGGCGTAACATCATCGGGATCAACAGACATGCCGCCGGTAATGACGATCATATTACACCCTTCCGCAATAAGTTCATCTATTGAAGCAGTTATTTTTGCAGTATCATCCGAACAGTACCTAATCACCGGTTCATCCAAACCGTAATGAGCTGCTTTATTTTTGAGGACTGGGCCAAAACCGTCCTTGATTCTCCCTTCAAATACTTCTCTGCCGGTAATGACACTACCCATTTTAAAATTCAAATATGGCAAAACCTGAATTAGCGGACCATGGGAAGCACATATCTCCTCTACTGATGTGATTACTGATTCATTGACAACCAGTGGTATCACCTTGGCGCCGGTTACTTTTTCACCTGCATCCACCGGAGAATTTGTGTGAAGGGTCGATACTACTACTTCGGGAATAGAATTAATCTGAAATAATCTTGCTGCATCTACTTTAAGTAATCCCCTGTGCCGCGCAACCAAATCAACACGACCTTCTGAAGGACGCGTTATCTCCAGGCCCTGGCCAGCCAGAGCCTGGGCTATACGTTCGCCGGCGCCGTCTTCATGAATATCGCCTTTTTCAAGCTCAAGAACATATATAAAATTTTTACCGAGATTAAGGAGGACCTCAACATCCTCGGGACAAATACGGTGTCCTTTTTTAAACTGCGCTCCTTTGAAGGAATCTTTTTCTATTCTTGTGATGTCATGGCAGAGTAAACGCCCAATCGCCTGTTCAGTCTTGATCTGGCTGATTTTCATCGTATGCAGCACCTTCTTTTAGTAATATAAGGGTTGGAGTTATAGCTAATCGTTATGTTTTTATAAGTATAACGCTCTGCTAATTTAACCCTCACTCCTATTAGAGAAAGGGCATCCTCACAAATTCAATTATAGCGATTATTAATAAACCCTGTCAACCTTATTAATACTTGCTGGTGAGGTTAATGTCTTCTACCGGTTGTTTATGGCAGTTTTGAAAGCCATGTAGTAACAGCCTTCCTGTCCTGTTTTCTCCATTACCCGGTGAAATGAAATCTCAGAAAATTTTTCACCCAAAACGCTTTCAAATGTTTCTTCACGCCTTGAACACCAAAAACAGGTAATGCCGCCAGGGACAAGGCAGCTTCTCATCAAATCCAGGCCGTCAGGCCCATAGAAAAATGCGTTCCCGGGTAGGCTAAGCCAGCTGTTTCCATTGTCAGTATCAACCATGATCAAATCCCATCTTCCGAATGGATCATCTGGATTCAACGTCTGCTCATTTTCCAGGAATTCACGAAAATCACCACAGAACATCTCACAACGGATATCTTCAAGAGCATGGTTGTTATATCTCCCAAAGATATCCCGGCTCCATCTAATCACTGCAGGTTCAATTTCAGCTACAACAACTTTTTCAACCTGTTCCCAACTTAGTGCCTCCTGCAGGCTATAACCTACACCCAGGCCTCCCATCAATACTCTGATCGGCTCTGCATGGTTGTTTGTAATTATTTTTAGAGCGTCACTGACCGCAGCTTTTTCAGACAAGCCGTTATAGGTTGCCATCAGGAAAACCCCGTTATAGATGACTTCGAATTCATCTCCCCGGCGCTGAAGCTGCAGTTCTCCGGCTCGTCCGTTTATTCTTTCAATAACTTCTACTTCTTCATTTAGCCAGCCCAACTGTTCTAACACACCTTTTTGATAATTTTGGAGAAAATTGTAGGTTACAGCCATTTTTTCCGCCTGAAATAGAACAGCATAACTGCAACCACTAATAACATTAGCCCCAGAGCAAAGGGATAACCATAATACCATTTGAGCTCGGGCATATATAAAAAATTCATGCCATAGATACCTGAAATAAGAGTTAACGGTATGAATATGGCTGCAAACATGGTGAGGAGTTTCATCACTTCATTCAATTTATTATTAACGCTGGAAAGGTAGATTTCAATCATCCCTGACAGCATCTCACGGTGGACCTCAATTGTATCTATTATTTGAACAACATGAAAATAAAGATCCCTGAGATGTAAAGCTGTATCAGTATGAACAAATATTGAATCCGATTGTTCAAGTCCCACTAAGGCTTCCCGGAGTGGCCATACCATTTGACGCATACCAAGCATTTCCCGTTTTAGGCTGTGAACCGAATGGAGTGTTTTTTCATCCGGTTTTTCTAATAGTTCTTCTTCCAAAATTTCAATACGTTCGCCGCCTTTTTCAAGAACTGAAAAATAATTGTCTACAACAATATCCATTAGTAAATAGCCCAGATAGTCAGAACCCCTGCTGCGGACTCCCCCCTTCCCACTTTCAATCCTTTTGCGTATTAATGCATAGTTATCCGACTCTCGTTCACTAAAAGAAACAACAAAATTATTTCCAATAACCAAGCTTACCTGTTCTTCTTCAATCGAGTAATCGTTAGGGTTATGTTCAAGGGCTTTCATTACTATATGAGTGTAGCTATCGTAAGCTCCCTGTCGAGGTCGTTGTTCAGTATTTAGAACATCCTCAATGGTGAGTTGATGCAGCTTAAAAGAATCTCCGATTGCACGCAGCATATCCAGGTTGGCCAAGCCATCAACGTTTACCCAGAGCATGGGAGGCTCATTTCTTAGAATAGAACTGCATTCTTCAACATCTTCAGTTTTCTTTTCCCAATAGATATCTTCACTATACCCACAGATAGTAACAATTGTTTTATTGCTCTTTAATTTGCCGATATGGACCAACACACCTGGAGGTACATCCCGGGTATGCGGCATTTTCTTTGTAATTTCATCCATTAGGATTCCTCCCGAAATCTATCGAAATTAACCTTATAACCGTACAAAAAACAGGGCTGCCACTGCTGATAAATATACTACAACAATTACCAGAGAATCGATACCAAGGTAACCTATCGCCCTCTTAGAACGGTTAACCAGCCCGGTGATCGCTAATGCAGTTAAGATCGTACACATCAGTAATGTTAACAAATGTCCCTGTGAGCTGGCCTTAAGAATCGGACCCGGCAGATAAACCAGGTCAACTATGGCCAGGATGAACATATTATACATATTTGCCCCGAACACGTTACCAACTGCCATATCCAGTTTCCCCAACCGGGCTGCGGTTGATGTGGTAACCACTTCGGGCAAACTGGTGGCGATAGCCAAAAAGATTGAGCCTACAAAAGTCCTGCCAAGGCCAGTTTCCAATGCTATAACATCTGAAGCATCTGTTAAGTATGTACCGGCAACGAGAATGACGGCTGCTCCCAGGACAAAACTGAGAATCGCTTTCTTTGTCTTCCCCCTTGATATAGCTTCTTCATGCTCCTTCTCTTCCTTCTCTTTTCTCCTCCGAGGGTCCAGATCAGCAAGGGTCATCCCTTTTTTCTCGTAAACTGTAATTATTCTGGCTGCAAGCAGGTAACTGCCCAACAGAAGAACAGTATCGAAGCCGATCTGAGTTCCCCAAAGTGTGGGGAAAGGTAATAGCAGCCCAAGTCCGGCGATTGATATCAGTATAACGCTGATAGAAGCAGACATTGCGTGACCATCTTTTAAACGGATAAACAGAGAACCTTTGCCCTGCATCAGATCAACTATAGCAATGATCGCTATGTTAAAAAGGTTGCTCCCGAAAAGGTTGCCCACAGCAAGATCGGGAGCCAGGATCAAAGCTGCCCGCACGCTGCTGACCAGCTCGGGAAGCGATGTGGCAAAGGGTAAAATTATTACTCCTGCCCAGCCGGTAGTTAAACCTAAAGCTCTTCCAAGCGTGTCGGCGCTCTTGGTCAGGGTTACACCGGCGATTACAATCAGGATCGCCCCTGCGAAGAACTGCAACCAGGCTATCGCCAAATCAGACACATCCTTCTCGAAAATGTTACACCTGCTAGCGTTATATCATGACCACCAAAACCGGTCAAGCAATGGCTGCGGCGGTTATTAATAATTGCAGGTTTAACAGGTGATCACGGGTTTACTCGCGAAATAGATATCCAAAATTACCTGTTTATTAGACTACTAGCTTCCAAAGGAGGATTTCAAATTGAGTAATCACCTTAAGAAAAGTAACCCTTGTACCATCCACCCCCCCGGTCCTTATACCCATGTTGTTCGTTATAACAATATGATTTTTTTATCGGGGCAGGTTGGTTTTAAACCTGATGGCAGTATTGATAAGGATGCTGAGAGTCAGGCCATGCAAGTTTTTAGAAATATTGAAGCCTGCCTGGCTTCGGAAGGGGCAACACTAGATGATCTGATTAAATTGACTATCATTGCGGTGGGATCAGAAAGTAAGGCGGGAGCAGCGAAAGCCAGAGACCACTTTCTAAAAGATCGTTATCCGGCCTGCACCTTTATTGTTGTTCCCGAACTTTACCTTCCAGAGTACCTGGTTGAAGTTGAGGCTATTGCCGCCCTGCCTTAAAACGTGTCACGGGGACGCGTGTCAAGGGGACGGTTCTCTTGACACACTTTTTAACTGTTTTCGCGTGTCAGAAAAATTATCCCTCAAGAATAACGTGTCAAGAGAACCGTCCCCTTGACACGTTGATGCGTTTCACAGAAATATTTCCCGACTACAGGGAATTGATGAAAAAAGATAACGAAGCAATCTGGCAGGAAATTGATTACCTGGTTCAATTCCTGAGGAACGGGCTTCAGAAAATATCAAGTAAGGAGGGCTTACAATGAACTATTTTAAACTTCTGGGAATAATCTTCGGGTTGGCTGCACTTTTAAAACCGGTTTATATGCATCTCTTGCCCTGGGACGAAAACCAGTTCCTGGAGAAATTCTACTCAGAGAAACGTCCGCCATGGATTATCCCGATCGCATTAATTGGTCTAGCCCTGGTAGCCCTGACCTGGTACCTGCATTTTACATTAAATATCCCCCATTCCATTTATATCACTGTGCTATTCTCGCTGACTGCTATTAAGGCGCTGACCTTTATTTTTGACTACGATCGTTTCCAGAAAGCCGTTGCCGGGATGCTTAGAAAGGAAAAAGGCAGAAAAATAGTATTGATCGATATCGGGGTTTCGGTCATCGGACTGGTAATCCTTGTGGTTACTTTTCTTGTTTACTGATCATAAAAATTAGAGTTCAGGAATGCACACAATTACTTGAGCTTATCTGTTAAAATTGGCTTATGAGTTTATTTGTTCACATTTAAATGGATTGAAAGGACGGAATGAGTTGAAAAAAAGAGTTAAGATTTTATTTATAGTGATTGCTGCAGCGTTGGTAGTCGGCGGAGCAATCGGCGGAAAGTATCTTTCTGATCTGGCAAAATACAGGGAAACCATTGAGGAGATAACTATCGGAGAAGTAGATTTAAGCCAAATAGAGGACGGTATATATACCGGATCAGCTGAGTCGGTTTGGGTAGGCGCCGCAGTTGAAGTAACTGTTAAAGAACACCGGATAACTAATATTCTGCTTGAGCACAGGCATGGCCGGGGTGAGGAAGCAGAAGTATTACCCCAGCGGGTAATTGAAGCCCAGTCTCTGCAGGTTGATCTGATCAGTGGGGTAACATCCAGCAGTAAGATAATACTTAAGGCAATTGAAAATGCTTTGACATCTGTAGGCACAAATGGTCAATAAGAAAACAGGAAGTGCGTAGATTTGAAATTTTTATTGAGATTATTCATTTTTTTACTTCTGATTTCTATTATTTTATTAGCATACAAAGAATTGTCTTCGGGAAAAACCAGATCGATCAAAAATGATCTGGGCGATATCATTGCCGAACTGGATTGCTCTGAAATCACCTGAATATAAGCTAAAAGATTATCTTGCCTGGCTGCAGGGGGCGACCAGGGGAAGTGGACCAATGTGGGAAGAAACACAGGATTTTTCCCTCTTAACGGATATAAAGAAAATCTCGATCCCAGTTTATTTTATTTCAGGAGTAAAAGATCGTAATACACCCCTGGAACTAGTCAATAAATATTATGAAGTGATTGATGGCCGAGCCTGATAAATTCAGCGATACACTGATACGGATTAAAAAAGAAACCTTTGGTGAGGAGGAAAAAAGTTGATTGAAATCATGAATCTCTCGAAAAGCTACAACAGGGGTACAGTAAAAGCAGTAGATGACTTAAATCTTAATATTGAGCACGGTGAGATATTCGGGTTTCTTGGACCAAACGGGGCTGGCAAAACAACAACGATTAAGATGATGGTTGGTTTGCTGAAACCGGAAAACGGGGAAGTTACGATCAACGGTAAAAGTATTAATAATGAACCCTTAGAAGTTAAAAAAATAATCAGTTTTGTTCCTGACAGTCCTGAAGTTTATGAAAAGCTTACCGGTATCGAATATCTGAATTTTATGGGTGATGTCTATGAGGTACCGGCAGAAGATCGCCTTAAAAGAATACCCTACCTGCTTGATCTATTTTCACTTAGCGATTCGGTGGGAGATCTGATCCAGTCTTACTCTCATGGCATGCGTCAGAAAATAGTCCTGGTTGGAGCCATGCTGCATGAACCTGAGGTGTTTATTCTTGATGAACCGATGGTTGGCCTCGATCCCCGCTCTTCAAATAATCTTAAAAACTACATGAGAGAGCACTGCGAGAAAGGTAAAACAGTATTCTTTTCCACGCATATTCTCGAAGTTGCCGAAAGATTATGTGATAGGATCGGGATCATCAATCATGGGAAATTAATTGCCTGCGGCACCATGGACGAACTTAAGAATATGGCCGCCAACCGCGAAACCCTTGAAAATATTTTCCTGGAGCTGACTGAAAAATGAAGTTAATCGATCTGATAAAAGTACAGTTAAGAATCAGTTTTGGTCTTTCAACACTACACTGGAATCTAAAAAACAACAAGAAAAAATTTTTCGGGTCAATTGGTCTGGCCTTAATTGTTATTGTCAGCCTTGGCCCCCTGATTGTTCTCTACTATACAATGCTGCAAAGTGCCTTTAATGTTACCGTCAGATTGGGACAGCCTGAAGTTATCCTCGCCACTGGCTTGATGATATCTTCCATGCTTGTATTCTTTTTCGGTCTCACATATGTCATGTCTGTCTTTTTCTTCTCACACGATCTTACTCTGCTGGTCCCCCTTCCTCTCCAGCCGGGGGCTATTCTAGGATCAAAATTTGCAGTAATTATATCCTATGAATATATAACAATCGCTCCATTTATGCTCCCAGCCATATGGGTTTTCGGTATCGGCACAAATGCAGGTTTTCTTTACTGGATTATTTCCCTCGGTATATTTTTTCTCGTTCCGATTGTCCCCCTCGGAATCGCTTCACTATTTGTTCTTTTGCTGATGAGCCTGACAAACCTGAGTAAAAGACGTGATACATTCCGGATAATCGGTATGGTTGTTTTACTGCTTCTAGTCTTCGCCTTGAACTATTTTCTGACTGGAATTCCTGATGGTGAAGAAATAGCCTATATTGAGGATCTGCTTCAGAGAAATGAAGGCATCCTCAGCTATATAACCCGCCTCTATCCTCCTGCCATCCTGGCAACGCGCGCTCTTGCCGTTGGCGGAGTGATCTCATTGTTGAACTTTATTTACTTTATTGGAGTTAACCTGACCGGACTAATTTTTGTATACCTGGTTGGACAGAAGCTTTTTTACCGTGGTCTGATCGGTGGAACCGAGATAAGCAGGGGTAAAGTTATTTCAGAAGATAGGTTTACCAGGAAGATCACTGCTGTTGCTTCTCCTTCCCGGGCGATAGCCATGAGGGAGATCAAATACCTGCTGCGAACCCCGGTCTATCTATTCAACTCCCTGGTGATCTTAATTATTGTTCCCGTCTTTTTGGTCATTCCACTGATCAGCGAAGGAGCTATTACCGATATTATTGCTACATTAAGAAATGAAATTCCTCTATTTGCCCAGATTGGGTTTATTTCAGGATTTATTGCCATAATGGCTATATTTGCGCCGGCTTCCTCAAGCTCTTTTTCGAGGGAAGGAAAACTTTTCTGGATTTCACAGGCTATTCCTGTATCGGCCGGCAAACAAATATGGGGTAAGTTATTATACTGCTACCTGATCACATTTCTGACAGTTCCGCTCGTTGTAATTGTCAGCCTGGTTTTTCTACCGCTCAGCATTTATCAATTAATACTGGCAATTATCGCCGGCTTGATATTCAGCTTTCCGGCAATAATCGCCAACCTCTTCATCGATCTGCTGCGGCCGTACCTCAACTGGGATAACCCCCAGAAAGCGATCAAACAAAATGTAAATGTGCTCCTGGGGATGGCAGCCGGAGGCATTATCTACGCAATTATCTTTGCTGTCGGATGGATAACATATCAGTTAAGCAGCAGTGAAGTGTTATTGTACCCGGCTACCATGGGCAGTGCGCTTCTTCTGGGCTTCCTTTTCTATAAACTATTAGTTCGTATAGCTCCACGAAGATACAGGGATATAGAAGTTTAATTCAGTTGTCTAATACAGAGAACTAAAACGCCAGTTTTAAAATTCTAAAACTTTCCGCAGAGAATAAATAAATAGGTGGTGATAATAATGGAATTTGTTGGTTTGCTGGCTCCGATCGCATTTGTTTTTGCTATCGCAGCATTGACCCAACTGAATACGCTGAAAAAAGAAGTATATGAATTGGAAGCAGAAATCAATCAGCTTAAAAAAAGGGATGTTCAGTAGTTTGTTTCAAAGAAAGTATTTTAAGGCTCGAGTAAGGAAAAACCACTTTTTGCATCGGGTAGACGCTTGCTGCTTAAGCCCAGGATTTCGGTTACGATCACTTCCCCGACCAGCCAGGTAGATAGACCCGGGCGTAAGCAGCCTCCGAGCATCCTGCCATCCCTACCCAATGCACCGTGTATATGCAGGACAGGTTTGCCTGATCCATCCGGAGCTATAATTCCTGACGCTAATACTTCATGAACACCCTCCAGGGGTGTAATTATCGGTTCAGGGGGCACCTGTTTGCCATCCCGTGGTCCGGTAACAATATTTCCCTTACCCATTCCTCCGATCAATGTAACCATTCCGGTTTTAATGTTGTTTTTTGATGCAAAATCTTCAAGGCAGTCTGGTATGATATCTCCATCTTCAAGCCTGATCATAAAGATTCTACCAATATTTCCTTCAGCTGATTTCATAATATGATCCACCTTTCAGTAGAACTAATTATATCACAGCTGAAATGTTGCCCGGATCGTGATCCGAAAAAGTAAGATGAAGAAGGAAATTATTACATCAACCACGAAGGAATATAATATAAGAGCAGTAATCTTACCTGCTTATAGTTGGCAGGCTTTTATATTTTTGAAGGGAGTTTAAATAATGAAACCGCTCAAGGTTGATATGGACTACATGATCGACATATTGATAAAATTACTGAATATTCCCAGCCCAACCGGCTATACTGATCAGATAGTCCATTTTGTCGGTGAAGAGCTATCCCGCCTGGGAATAAACTTTCAGCTTACCAGAAGGGGCGCAATCAGAGCTGTTCTCCCGGGTGGTCAGGATAACCCGAGCAGGGCTGTTGTCACACACCTTGATACACTGGGCGCAATGGTTAAACGTTTGAAAGGGAACGGTCGGATTGAAATTGTTCCAATCGGAAATTGGTCAAGCCGTTTTGCAGAAGGAGCCAGAATTACTTTGTTTACCGATGAAAAAACGATCAGAGGAACAATACTGCCCATACTGGCATCGGGGCACACTTTTGATAAAAAAATTGATCAGTTGAAAATAAGTTGGGAAAACGTTGAAGTGCGTATAGATGAAAATTGCCAAACCGAAGCAGATCTCAACAAAATGGGCGTCAATGTGGGTGATTATATCGCTGTTGATGCTTCCCCTGAAACAAGTGAAAGTGGCTATATAAACGCCCGACATCTGGATAACAAGGCTGGAGTAGCATTAGTTCTGGGAACAGCGAAAGCACTCTGGGAAAATAATGCTCATCTTCCTGTCACCTGCAAGCTGCTGTTTACGATCGCAGAGGAAGTTGGTGTAGGGGCTTCAACCGGTCTGCAGGAGAAAGTGGCGGAAATGGTTACCGTAGACAATGCTACCGTTGCTGAAGGACAGAATTCATCAGAGATGGGTGCAACGATCTGCATGATGGATTCCGCCGGACCTTTTGATTATCATTTAAGCCATCGACTGATCAGTTTATGCAGGGAATATAAAATTATACACAGCCGGGAAGTATTTAAATATTACAGCAGTGACAGCGCATCAGCTCTCGCGGCAGGTAATGATCTGCGCACAGCGTTGGTCGGTTTCGGTGTTGACGCATCCCACGGATATGAACGGGTTCACATAAATTCACTGAATGCAGTTGCTTCATTGTTGACAGCTTACCTACAAACAGAACTCACCTGCCCGAGAGACCAGATAAACATCGGCCCCCTCAATGGTTTTCCCACACAGCCTGGTATCAATATTGAAATTGAAGATGAGAACCGGTAGAAATAATAACAAACACTTTAGCCCCCATTATTATAAATTAATTTTTAATATACTATTGACAATAGTGTATAGCACACAGTATAATCTAACCGGGTGATTACATATGGAGAAAATAGAAGAGTTAATCAGCAGCTTTTTAATGGAACTGCGCAGGGGTGCAGTGATTCTGGCTGTCCTAAGCCAGCTTTCAGACCCCCAGTACGGCTACTCACTGGTCCAAATCCTTGAGCAAAAAGGTTTTCCCGTTGAACCGGGAACACTCTACCCTCTGCTAAGGCGGCTGGAAAAACAGGGATTACTGGAAAGCAGCTGGGATACCAGTGAAAACCGACCTCGAAAGTTTTACAAACTGAGCAGAAAAGGAAATGAGATATACAAAAAGTTAACAGAGGAATGGCAATTAATAAATATGAGTATGCATAATCTTATCAATCCCGAAGAGGTGGATTAGTAATGGAAAAGATAGACAGATACATTTATGCAGTTACCAGGAGACTGCCCGAAAACCAGCGTAAAGATATAGAAAAAGAGTTAAGAGGTTTGATCGAGGATATGCTGAGCGGAAAAACAGACAAACCAGAATACACGGCACAAACTGTTGATCAGGTTCTTATGGAACTTGGCGATCCAGTTAAACTGGCAGATCAGTACAGGGCGAAGAGCAGGTATTTGATTGGACCAGATAACTTTGACACCTATATATTAGTGGTTAAAATTGTAATTGCCGCTATCGCATTCGGTATGACCCTGGCAACTACAATAGGTTATATTGTTACTCCTCCTGACAGCCTGATCAGTGTGATCGGTCGTTATTTCGGAAACCTGATCGGAGCTTTTTTCCAGGGCTTTGCCTGGGTCACGATCGTTTTTGCAGTTTTAGAATATCAGGGTGTGGCAATCGGAAAAGAATTTAAAGATGACAAATGGACTCCGGCAGATCTTCCTGAACTGCCGTCGAAGGAAACGGAAATTAAACCAGTTGAATCTATCCTGGGTATATTATTTGCAGTAATCGCCATAATTATCCTGAATACAGCCGAACATCTGATTGGTATTTATATTTTTGGGGATGAAGGCATTACCAGGGTAATACCCCTGTTCAGCCATGATGTTTTCCGGACTTTTCTACCACTACTTAATATTATGGTAGCTTTGGGAATTGTTAAGGAATCACTTAAACTGGCAGCGGGAAAATGGACTCCTACTCTAGCTATAACCAACCTGGCTTTCAATGCAGTATCCTTTGGGCTGTTTGTCATTTTCATCCGTGGTGAAGGATTATGGAATAATGCATTTTTTGAATTCTGGATGAGTCTGGGTATTATTCCGGTTGAATCAGATCCATTTGCACTCTGGGGCACAGCTTTAACTGGCTTAACGATAGTTGTTGCCTTCGCCCTGCTGATCGATTCTATTGTTAACCTGGTTAAAGGCTTCAAATACCAATTATCCAGATAAAAAATCACCAACGCCAACATACACCCGGGTAAGCTTAAATTAAAGCCCCGGTGTTTTAGGCAAATCTCTAATATACCTCTTGAATATAGTCAGTCTGCTTTTTATATTTTATTAATATGCGGCAATTTCTTTTAAGATCTTTTTCCGTTCTTTCCAATCAGGCATTATTTTCGTCAAAAACTGATAAAAAGCCTGATCGTGCTTCTTGTATCTAAAATGTGCCAGTTCATGTAATACAACATAATCAATACACTTAACCGGATATTTTAGCAGTTCAGTATTGAGCGTTATTTTATTATTGGTAAAAGAACAGGAGCCCCACCTGGACTTCATGGCTCTGATAACAATTTTCGGCTTATTGATATCGTAGGCAGCAACCAGGGGATGGATCCTTTCCAGAGAATGCTTGAACTCTGTTTTTCCTTTTTCTTTTAACCAGGCATTAAATGTATTTCGTTTGGTTACCACGTTATGCCGATCCTTAACCAGCAGAATAATTTGATTTTCCTGGAACAGGGCTGTTTGCCTGCCTGCTGTTTCAATTACCTCCAATTTATAAGGCATGCCGAGATAATAGACTGTATGGTCATTTGCCAGATTATCAAGTTCTTTTACAGATTTTCTTTCTTCGACATGCCTTAAATGTTTCAGAATCCAGGATGCTTTGCTCCGTACAAACTTTTCTATTATTTCATCAGGGACATGCTCCCCCGCCGATACCATAACTGTGGCATCTTTTCGGATCCGCAGGTTTATATTTTTCACGTTTTTCCTGATTAACTCAAATTGCAAAGTATGCTTGTCGATTTTGATTATTTTTTGTTCGACTGATGCCAGTTTAACGCCGCCACCTTTTCAGTTACCTGCACATTTCCTGATCATTCCGCTGAAGAATATCTTACCAGATTCTCCCCCACCGGGTCTTTACTTTCTCAATATCTTTTGGATTATTTATATAGCTTTCAACGTAACCGCAGCTGGCGCATACATAATTGTCCAGAGCAATATGGCTTCCGAAAAGACCGCCCAGCGGAATTGTATTAGAATTATATGCCCCGGTTTTTAACTTTATATTGGCACCGGAATAGATATCACTGGATTGTCTATTTCATTATTTTAGCCCAACTGTCCCGCAGGGGGACAATTCGATTAAAAACAGGCTTCCCCTTCTCTGCCTCCTGGGGATCCAGGTAAAAATAGCCTTTTCTTAAGAACTGAAACCTGCTTCCCGGTAAGGCTTCGGCTGTGGCAGGTTCGGCAGGAACATTCTTGCACACAACCAGAGACTGGGCATTAATGTGGGCAACAAAATCTTTTTCATCGTCTTCTTCAGGGTTTTCAACGGTAAAAAGTCTATCATAAAGATTCACCGTTATGCTGGCTGCATGTTCTGCCGATACCCAGTGAATAACCCCCTTAACCTTTTTGCCGCTTGTGTCCTGGCTGCTTTTTGTTTGAGGATCATAACTGCAGTGCAGCTCTGTTATATTACCATCTGCATCTTTTATTACCTTGTCGCAGCAGATGATGTAGGCGCCTTTCAAACGAACTTCCCTGCCTGGAGCAAGCCTGAAAAATTTTTTGGGTGGATCTTCCATAAAATCTTCATATTCAATGTAAACTACGCCGCTAAATGGGGCCTTCCTGGTCCCGGCGCTGTCGTCACCGGGCATATTCTCCATTTCAACCATTTCTGTCTGCCCTTCCGGCCAGTTGGTGATCACTACTTTTAGCGGTTCAATTACTGCCATGAGGCGAGGGGCTTTTGTTTCAAGATCCTGCCGTATGCAGTGATCTAAAAGTGCTATATCAACTTTACTATCCGCCCGGGAAACACCAACTCTTTGCTGAAAATCAGCTATTGCCTCCGGAGTTACCCCCCGGCGGCGCAGACCTGCGATAGTTGGCATACGGGGATCATCCCATCCGGCGACATATCCTTCTTCAACTAACCTTCGCAGTTTACGTTTGCTCATCACGGTATAAGTCATATCAAGTCGGGCAAATTCGGTTTGCCTCGACCTGAACTTGACAACTTCAGGTATGAGCTCAACTGCATTGTCGACGATCCAATCATACAGGGGCCGGTGATCTGTATACTCGATAGAACAGAGCGAATGGGTAATTCCTTCCAGGGCATCCGAGAAAGGATGATCGAAATCATACATAGGATAGATACACCACTTGTCGCCTGTATTATGGTGTGTCGCATGGAGGATCCGGTAAATAACGGGGTCCCGCATATTCAGATTGCCGGAAGCCATATCGATTTTTGCCCTGAGCACCCTGCTGCCATTGGGAAACTCTCCATTTTTCATCCGTTCAAAGAGATCAATGTTTTCTTCCATTGAACGGTTGCGATAGGGACTCTCTTTTCCCGGTTCGGTCAAAGTACCCCGGTATTCTCTCATCTCATCCTGGTTCAAATCACATACATAGGCTCTTCCTGCCTTGATCAGCCGCAGGGCGAATTCATATTTAACTTCAAAGTAATCAGAACTGAAAAAGAGACGATCTTCCCAATCTGCGCCCAACCAGCGGATATCTTCAATAATCGAATCGACGAACTCCTGCTCTTCACGAATCGGATTGGTGTCGTCAAAACGAAGGTTAAATTTTCCATTGAAGTCTTTGGCTATGAAATAGTTAAGCAAAATAGCCTTGGCATGGCCTATATGCAGGTACCCGTTAGGCTCGGGGGGGAAGCGGGTATGCACCTGGTTACTTTCCAGCAAACCTTTTTCCAGATTCTCTCTGATCATCGTATAAATAAAGTTTGTCTTGAATTCATTTCCGTTATTATCCGCCATTTAGATCTCCTTTATAAGATATTAAAGGTAATTACTTCTTATCCGGTAACAGGAAAATCATCACAGCAACAATAAAACAAGCGCTTCCGGCAATCATTAACAAATCTCGATCCCGTATTGCTGCTGCAATATAGATTATTCCGCAAACCAGGAAAAGCAGCCAGGCTATCATCTTAGTCTTATTCAACGGTTACACTTTTGGCCAGGTTGCGTGGTTTGTCCACCGAACTCCCGCGGGCCACGGCAGCATAATAGGCAATCAGCTGGGTCGGTATTACACTTAATACCGGGGCCAAAAGATCATTGATCGGCGGCAGGTAAAAACCAGTATCAACTTGCCTGACTACATCATCAAAACCTTTCTGAGTTATAGCAAAAACTGCCCCTCCCCTGGCTTTCACTTCCTGGATATTGCTTAGTACTTTGTCCAGTACTTTTTTCTGGGTAGCCAGGGCAATAACCGGGATGCCCTCGACGATTAAGGCCAGAGGTCCATGTTTCAGTTCTCCTGCTGCGTAAGCCTCAGCATGGATATAGGAGATCTCTTTTAGTTTGAGTGCTCCTTCCATTGCAACGGGATAATCCAAACCACGGCCAACAAAGAAAGCGCTTTCCCATCTGGCAAGGTGTTTGCAGTAATCCTTTAGTTTTTCCATGCTCTCTTCAGAGAGGACTGTTTTAATCTGCCCGGGCAGTTCTAAAAGATCTGCTGTAAGTTCGCCGGCCAAATCTGATGACAGTGAGCCGCGAATCTCACCCATATATATAGCGATCATATAGAGCGCTACTAACTGGGTCAGGTATGCTTTGGTTGACGCTACTGCAATCTCCGGTCCTGCCCAGGTATACAGCAGTTTGTCCGCTTCTCGTGATACTGTGCTGCCGACTACGTTGGTAATAGCCAGGACCTGGGCCCCTTTAGAACGGGCCAAACGCAGGGCAGCCAGCGTATCGGCAGTTTCTCCCGATTGGCTGATCACGATCACCAGCTGATTTTCCTCAATTAGTGGTTCACGGTAGCGGAATTCGGATGCAACATCGACTTCAACAGAGATACCGGCCAGCTTCTCAATAATCGATTTTCCGAGAATACCGGCATGGTAAGCTGTTCCACAGGCGATAATATAAATTTTGTTTAAAGCTGCTATTTCATCTCTGCTCAATTCAAGTTCACTTAAATCTACCTTTTTCAACGAAGAATCGATTCGCTGTCGCATGGTTTCGCGAACTGCTCCCGGCTGCTCCATTATCTCTTTTAGCATGAAATGATCATAGCCGCCTTTTTCTGCTGCTTCAATGTCCCAGGTCACTTCAAAGACTTCACGTTCGACCAGCTGACCTTCAGCATCATATATATCTACCTTTTCAGCAGTTAACGAGGCAAATTCACCGTCTTCCAGGACTTTTGCCCGGCGGGTATGCGCTAAAAAAGCGGGTATATCTGAGGCAACAAAGTTTTCGCCATCACCAAGTCCGATAACCAGAGGGCTATCCTGTCGGGCGCAGACAATTCGCCCCGGCTCCCGGCATGAAGTAACTACCAGGCCATATGAACCTTTAAGATCAGCCATGGCCCGGCGAACAGCTTCAAGTAAATCGCCATCATAATATTCTTCAATTAGATGAGCTATAACTTCTGTATCAGTCTCCGAACGAAATTTATGGCCTCTTTCTTCAATCAAGTGCTGGCGGATCGGCCGGTAATTTTCAATAATACCGTTATGAATTATGGCAATTTCATCAGAACAATCGCAGTGCGGGTGTGCATTTTCATCAGTAGGGCGGCCATGCGTTGCCCAACGGGTATGTCCGATCCCGACCGTAACTTTCTGAAAGTGGTCGCCAATTTTATTTTCCAGATCTGCGACTGAACCGGCTGTCTTGGCAATAAAATGTTTGCCATTCTCCTGGAATGCTATTCCGGCTGAATCATAACCACGATATTCAAGCTGTTTTAAACCTGCAATAATTATAGGGCTTACGAATTTACTCCCTGTATAACCGATAATGCCACACATGGTAAAACCCCCAGTATTTACGCTGTGATATATATTTCATTAACTATTGTAACCTGAATGGGGGCAGATTATGCCCCCATTAATATATTGCCTCTTGTATAATCTGTCAAATTTCCTGCAGCAGAAAGGGGCCTGTTAAGACTGCTCCCGGGCAATAACTTGAGCGACCGATTCCGCAAAATCTCTCAGTTTATCTTCCGGCAGCGGTGCTTCCAGCATAATCCTGATTTTCGGTTCTGTTCCTGATGGACGGACCAGGACACGTCCATGCTTGCCAAGTTTCTCTTCTACGTTCTTTATTGCTTCCCTTATTTTCCTGTTCTCCCCCCAGCCGTCCTTTGTGCCAACCTTCTGGTTGACCAGGACCTGGGGCAAACGTTCGAGACAGGCAGCAAGTTCAGATAACGTTTTCTGACTGGATTGCACCACTTTCAAAAGCTGTAGTGCTGTCAGCAGACCATCTCCTGTCGTGGCAAAATCAGCGAAAATGATATGACCCGACTGTTCTCCTCCAAGATTAAAGTTGCCCTCAATCATTTTTTCAAGGACGTAACGATCTCCCACGGAAGTGCGGATTACATTGAAACCATATCTTTCTGCGAGAATTTCCAGCCCACCGTTACTCATAACGGTTGTAACCAGCATCTTGTTGTTCAGTAATCCCCTGGCGAGCAGATCAATGGCACAAATCGACATGATTGCATCCCCATCTACTTCCCGACCTTTTTCGTCAACAGCAATCAATCGATCAGCATCACCGTCAAAAGCAAGACCAAGATTAGCACCGCTGCTAATTACAGCCTGACGGAGATCAGCAGTATCGGTTGCTCCACACTTTATATTTATTCTGCTGCCATCCGGTTGATCATGGAGCATTTTCACTTTTGCTCCAAGTGATGTGAAGAGTTCGCCGGCAATTCTGCAGACAGCACCGTGAGCACAGTCGATTACCAAACGGATTTCCTCAAGTGGTACACTGCTTTCTTTTAGATGGTTAAGATAAAGTTCAACCGCTTCACCATCGCTCAAGGCCTGACCGAGTGCATTACCAACTGGCCGGGGAAGCTCATCATTTCCCAGGAAATAAATTCTTTCAATTTCATCTTCCAGGGCATCAGGCAGTTTATAGCCACTGCCATTGAAAATTTTTAAACCATTATCTTCTATGGGGTTATGAGATGCGGAAATAACTACACCAGCCGAGGCATTAAGCCTTTTTGTCAGGTATGCCACCGCCGGCGTTGAAACGATACCCAGTAAATGAACTCCACCGCCAGCCGAGGCTATTCCGGCTGTCAGCGCTCCCTCGAGCATGGGGCCGGAAAGGCGGGTGTCACGTCCGATGACAAATATGGGGTTTTTATGTTCACGGCCTAAAATCCAGGCTGCTATTCTTCCAATTTTAAAGGCTAACTCCGGTGTCAAATCGCGATTGGCTACTCCTCTGATTCCGTCTGTTCCAAATAGCTCTCCCAATAACATACCTCCCTGGAGTATATACTAGTATTGTTTATACTTTATTACAGTTTGTTACTCAATAATATCATTTTCTTCAACTACAGGTTCCGGGATCCTTTCCAGTTCAACACGAACCGATATTACAAAAGGATCTATTATCAGTCCGTGAACCGGGTTGCCGTCTTCGTCGAGGGCAATCGGTACTAGATCGAACCTTTCTATTGAACGCATGTCGGTAATATCAATCCTGAGAATAATCTTATCGATTCTTTCAAATATGGATTCCGGAGCGCCAACTAAAACTTCTCCCGGATCAATTGTATACTGAACAAATCTCCAGCCCTCTGCCGGTTCGCCGCTAAGCTCTACTTCAATTTCAAAATCCTCTGAAAAGAATTCTTCAATTGTCACCCGAACCTGTTCCGGTTCCAGCAGGACCAGGTTAAGGCCACGTGGTGGGCGCCCCTGCACTCTCACCAGGTGATTGCCCGGTTCTTTCCCGGCAAGATCAACGTACGCATCAAGTTCCTGTACCGGCAGATCTTCAAAAGCCTCGGGCAGACCTTCCAGTGTAATATTAACCGCTGAGGGTATATCGGTAATTACGTAATCCTGGTTTAAATTTTCTACCCTCAGGGGCACATCCTGCCATACTTTAAGGGACGGAGTGCTGCGGGTAATTTTGTCACCTGTCACAAAAAGCCAGAGGATGATGGCCAGGAAAAGAGCCAGAATCCTGGCAAAGTTGTTACTTCGTAAAAACCTTTCCATAGTTATTTATTACCCTTTCGTGACCATAGATTGAACCCTTCACCGCGTTCTGGTGAGCATAACTCCGTTAACATCGTTCGAAGTTTTTTCTCGTCCAGGTAACGGGTAAGAACACCATCATGAGCAACAGAGATTATTCCGGTTTCTTCAGAAATAATAATGGCCAGGGCATCAGACTGTTCAGTGATACCGATTCCCGCCCTGTGCCTGGTTCCCAACTCCTTGCCAAGATTGGGATCTTCCGTTAAAGGCAGGTAACACCCCGCCGCAACTATCTGGTTCCCCTGGATTATTACGGCCCCGTCATGAAGAGGACTCCGGGGAAAGAAGATGTTGATCAGTAATTCAGCAGTTACTACACCTTCTACCGGTATACCGGTTTCCACCCAGTCTTTCAATCCGGTCGAACGTTCCATAACAATCAGGGCGCCAATTCTTTTTTTAACCAGAACCGGAATAGCCTTGATCAGTTCATCGAGCATCTTTTCGAAATCCTGAGTATTCCAGTTGAAATAAGTGGATTTAAAAATTTTACCCCTGCCCAATTGTTCAAGTGCCCTGCGGAGTTCCGGTTGGAATACGATAGGAATAGCAATCAAACCAACAGTCATTGTCTGTCGGAGGGTCCAGTGAAGAGTATCAAGACCGGATTGGTCACTGATGACCATGGCCAACAATAGGAGTACCAGGCCTTTAACTAACTGTTCAGCTCTGGTACCGCGAATAATTAAAATCAGGCGGTAAAAGACGTAGGTCATGATAACAACATCAATTACGTCGCGCCATTCAAAATTTAGTTGTAGAATTGCGGCAAGAATTCTTTCCCATATAGCCACTATCAGTTGAGCCCTCTTTGTTTTAATTTAGGTAAACTCGAAGAAATATTTCTCTTTTTACCTAACTGGTAATTATTCGCTTTCTTATCCGAAAATACCTGCCCGCCCATAAAAAGTTAACCATAATTAATATCAAAAATTATTCATTATTATCTGACAGGATAACACTGATTTGGTTGCGGCAATTATTGCAATTAACTCCATCCAGACCGACAACTCTTACCCGGTAACCACTGCGCTTAACAAGCAGGTTTCCGCAGTGGGGGCAAATGGTATCGGAAGTGCCAGGGAAGTCAATATTTCCCAGGTATACATAACGTAAATATTTCCGTGCCATCTCCCGGATGCCGATCATTGTCTCCGGAGATGTTGGAGGTATATCCAGTTTATACTGGGGGAAATATCGAGAATAATGAAGAACCAGATCCCTGCTTAAATTGCCCAGCCAACTGGCCAGTTCTTCCTGCTCCTTCAAATCATCGTTAAGACCAGGTATCAAAAGGCAGGTTATTTCGACATGACAGTGCTTGACAGCAGTCTCGACAGTTTCAATAACCGGTTTCATCGAACCCTGGCAGTAATCCTTGTAAAAAGAATTTGTAAAACCCTTGACATCAATATTCATTGCGTCAATATAGGGCAGTATCTCCAGGAGCGGTTCACGGTTAATGTATCCATTGGTAACCAAAACATTCTTATACCCTCTTTCGTGAAGCAGCCGGGCAGTATCAAAAACATATTCATACCAGACGGTCGGTTCATTGTAGGTATAAGCAAGGCCGATTGTTTTAGCCCTGCCGCCCTCCCTGTCCAGCATTGCCAGAAGATCTTCCGGCTTAATAATATCGCTCTTCTGGTCAGGGCGTCCCCGGGCCAGCGTCCAGTTCTGGCAAAATGAACAACCAAGATTACAACCGACTGTTCCAACCGATAAGATTGTTTTCTCTGGATGAAAATGATAGAGCGGCTTCTTTTCGATAGGATCCCAGTTTAAGGCGGCAACATAATTATAAACTTTTGTATACAGCTCGCCCACTGAAACTTCCCGGACACCACATAACCCGACTTCCCCTTCTCCCAGCAAACACCGGTGAGGGCACAGCAGGCAGCGTATTTTTTCTACTCTTTTTTCATAAAACCTTGCCCTGTGCTGCATAGTTTACTCCTTGTATCTGGTAACGGTAAACCGATATAGCTCTACAGGCTCATCCCGTGTTATTCCTGCTTTACGCCGGGCAATATCAACTTGATCTTCTGCTGAATCAATACCTTCCAGGTCAGGAAGGAGCAAACCTGTTTTCATACCGCTGCGGACCAGGACGCCATATTTTTTTGGGTTGAGCTCGGATATGCTCTTTATTCGCTCCATCGGGCTGAGAACATCCACAGAAATAACCAAATCAGCTAACTCTTCTCTACAGACAGGTGAAAACCGGGGATCACGCAAGGCAGCGCTAATGGCATTGGCAATAATTTCGGATGCCAGGTTTTCCCGCACCGGCTCTACAGTCCCGATGCATCCACGCAGCTGACCTTCTTTTTTCAGGGAAACAAAAACGCCTGATTTTACTTTATATTCATCCGGAAGGACAGCAGGCAGCTGTGGAATTATTCCATCAGCTAAATACTCTTTTAAAACCATTCGCGCAAAGCGTGCTGGGTTTAGTGTTTCCTTTTCATTCTGAACGGCAGGCTGTTCAACCTCTTTTCTATCTGAATCAGAACTTATTTCTGAAGGTATTAAAGCAGCTACAAGGTAGCCAACCCCGAAAGGCCCTTCATAGGAGATGATTTCAGAATTAAAAACTTCTCCATGGAGCATTCCAAGTGCAATTAAAAAGGATCTAAGGCCGCATTCACCGGCTGCTTCAACAAGATCCGGATCAAAATTCACTATTTGGTCAATTTCTTTACTGCGCAGTAACTCCACAAGCCGCTGATCATATTTAGCGCCCCTTTTATCATATCCTGCAGGTGCACCGGGAATCAAACGGTGTGATAGATCTCCGCTGGCCAGTACGGCAACCCGCTTGCCTCTTTCTTCGATAAGCTTCCTTAAAAAGGTACCGAACTTATAGAGATCACGAAAGGAGTTAAAGCCAAAAGTTATATGCAGCCCCGGAGCATTTACCCCTGCTTCCCGGAGGAAGTACAGGGGAACCATTGCCCCGTGATCCAGTATGTTTCCTTCATAGAACCTGTCGCTGTCTTCGAGGAATATCGGCCGCAAAGGGGCCCGGTCAGCATTTTCTCTCAAGAGTTCAAGCAGCTTCATATCGGTTTCAAATTCAACATGAATACCGGGGAAACCGAAGTGACCAAAGTGACCTTGCAGTTTCTTTCCAGTTAATACTGCAGGACCTTCACGCATAATCTGCCCGTGTGGAGTTATAATGATTATCAATTCGGGGTTTAGTTCATTAAAGATTTTACCTAAGCGATACATCCCATCAACGGTTTTACGAGCTTTGGTAATTTCACTGCGGCCGATTTCCGGAATTATTATGGGAGGGTGAGGAGCAATTCCGATCACCTGCAACAATTAAAACACCTGCCTTCAGACCGGAAGCTCAGCGAAATATTTTCCAGGCCGCCTGGGCTCCGGCCGTTTCTGTTAACTCTTAAAGCAAGTATACCAAATAGTTTATTGGTGAACAATTAATTCCATAGTTTTACTTGAAAACCTGGCTTACCAACTTGACATATTTATGCAAATAGCCTAACCTATGAATAAGTTTTCTCCAATAACAAAGTAAACCGGACAGGAGACGGGTAATATGAGCAGTGAATATCGTGATGCTGAAAAGTTTACTGCAGCCATCCAGGCTATATTCCCCAAACTCATGCACTATCTGAGTGCTGAAGAGAACAGGGAACTAACCGGATTAGGAATTACCCCCAGCCAGATCAATGCATTATTGGTTCTTTATTTTCATGATGATCTGACCATGGGTAAGTTAAGCTCCGAAATCTACCTTGCGGAGAGCGCGGCAACCCGTCTGGTTAACCGCCTGGTAAATCTTAACCTGGTCAAACGACGGGGAGACGAGAACGATCGCAGGGTAGTTCGTGTCGCGCTGACATCATACGGCCGCCAGCTTTCCCGGTTGGTTTTTGAAAGACGTTCATTCCGTTTTAACAACCTAGCCCAACATCTGAATCCTGAAGAGAGAGAAAATTTGATTGTCTCTCTGCAATCTGTGATGCGCGTTTTCGAAGAATTGGAAAACATAACCGAACAACCGGAGGACGGTAACAATCGATAATTGAATCAGTTGAATTAATCAATAAAAATCTCAGCATCATTGAAAGGAAGACAGCTTTTGCAGTCTGAAATCCCAGCCAAACCTAATCAGGAATCTTTATGGACAATCCTGCTCACGTTTTTTAAAGTGGGCGCTTTTACTTTCGGGGGCGGTTATGCAATCCTGCCGGTAATTCAGAGAGAAGTCGTGGAAAACAGAAAGTGGGTTAGTCACTCCACCTTCTCCGATATTTTGATCATAACCCAGGGTATGCCCGGCCAGCTGGCTTTGAACAGTGCCATTCAGATCGGGATCAGACTGCGTGGAAATATCGGCGGTCTGGTCGCAGCTCTTGGGGTAACCGCCCCATCGGTTATCATTCTGCTGATCATTGCCGCCTGGCTTTACCCCCTGGTCAGGGACAATATTTATGTCCAGGCTGCCTTTTACGGTTTGCGTCCGGCCGTAGTAGCCCTTATTGCTTACGCTGCAATTAAAATGGGACGAGGAATTCTTCATGGTTGGCGCGGAGTATTACTCTGTGCTGTTCTGCTTGTAATCGCAATCATCACCCGGATACACCCTATTCTGGTTCTGGTAGCCGGCGGTGTGGCCGGGCTTTTCGTATGCAGGGGGGAATGCGACTGATGGCAACTATATTACTTTCCCTTTACTGGTCATTTCTTAAAGTAGGTTTATTTACAATCGGTGGCGGCTATGCAATGATCCCCCTGATGGAAGCCGAAGTGATCAATGTTCACGGCTGGCTCACGGCCTCAGAATTTCTCGACATAATCGCTGTTGCAGAGATGACTCCGGGTCCGGTATCGATCAATGCAGCGACTTTTATCGGATACAGGTTAGCCGGGGTGATCGGCTCGCTCACCGCTTCCCTTGGGGTAATCACACCATCACTGGTTCTCCTGCTGTTACTTTCGCGAATTTTATTCAAGCTAATTCAAAACCAGAAAGCAGCCTCTTTCCTGAACGGTCTCCGTTCAGCCCTGATCGCCCTGATTCTGCTTGCTTCTTTTACCCTTGGTCAAACAGCAGTGATCGATTTCTCCACAGCACTGATATTCGGTTTAATTCTCTCAGCGTGCATCCTGCGGCCGATCAGCCCGCTTTATTACATTGCTGCGGGAGCACTTCTCGGGTTGATTCTATTCCCTTACTAATGGTATAATAGCGCTGTTGGTAAAACCAAATAAACCACTCCGAGCCTTTTTACCTACAGCCGTAATGCGGGTATGGTAAAAGGCCTGGGTTGAGGGAGAAATCCCTTAGCCTCCCGTGTTCGGAAAGGAGACAATCGCCATTAGGCCGCGTTTTCTTGATTGGGAGGCGCGGTTTGTTATTTTTTCGGGGTGCTCTGATGAAATTAATGAAGGTAAGTAACCCGGCCGATGTTTTGCAGTTAATTGCCGAACAATTTAAGCCGCTGGAAAGCGAAGAAGTTGGCCTGCTTGAAGCAGGCGGACGCATACTGTCCGAGGATATTTTCGCTGCAGAAGATTCTCCCGGGTTTAACCGATCTACCGTAGACGGTTACGCCGTCAACGCCAGGGATACTTTTGGAGCCGGCGAAGGTATCCCGGCCATGCTTGAATCCGTAGGAGAGGTATTGATGGGGCAACCTGCCCCCGCTATAAACAGCGGCCATTGCTGCCTGGTTCATACCGGCGGTATGCTCCCTGAGGGAGCCGATGCCGTCGTTATGATAGAGGATACCGAAGTGACTGGAACGATGGTCCAGTGCTTCCGCCAGGTTGCACCGGGAGAAAATGTAATTCTTCGCGGTGAAGACCTGAAGAAAGGAGCTCTTGCCCTGGCAGGAGGCCATCGGATGCGTGCTCCTGAAATCGGGCTCCTGGCATCACTCGGTATTACCAAATTTCAAGCACATAAAAGACCGTTGATTGGCTTCTTTTCCAGCGGTGATGAACTGGTCGATTATCATCAACCGACCATCGAAACTGCCCGAATCCGTGACAGCAATGCCCCGGCAACACTATACCTAACAAAACAGTTCGGCGCCGACGCTCAATACGGGGGGATTTTACCCGATATATACGAAACTTTCCTGGACAGAAGCAACTCCATGCTTCAAAAGGTAGATTTTCTTGTATTCTCGGGGGGTAGTTCAGTAGGAAGCAGGGATTACACTGCCCGAACTATGAATGCACTCGGCAAACCGGGTTTACTGGTTGAAGGTATTGCCATTCAACCGGGCAAACCAACCCTTTTGGCAAACTGTGAAGGCAAACCGATTCTCGGATTACCCGGTCATCCTGTTTCAGCGCTTAATATATTTTCAATTTTTGGCAGAGCTGTAATCGAAAGGCTGTCAGGCCGCATTGAAAAACCTTTCGCACCCACAGTCAAAGCTATACTCGGTCGAAATATCCCTTCACGTTCGGGGCGCACCGATTATGTCCGGATCAAGCTTGAAAAAGAAAATGATACATTGAGAGCAGTACCGATTTTCGGCCGATCAGGCATTCTGCGCTCTCTGGCCGAAGCAGACGGACTGCTAACCATACCGGCAGAAAAAGAAGGTTTATTAGAAGGAGAAGTTGTTGAAATAACAATCTGGGAATAACCAATGGAGGAACCAGATGAGAAAAGTTTATTTGAGCAATACTCCCCGGTCTGAGGCTCTCAGGATTTTTTTGGAGAGGACTAACATTCCGAGGAAGGTCGAAACTTCAGAAGTAAAAAGCTCGATTGGCCGTGTCACCGCCAAACCGGTAATCGCCCGGTTTTCTATGCCCGGGTATCATGCTGCTGCCATGGACGGTATAGCAGTCACAGCAGAAAAAACATTCACGGCATCGGACCAAACTCCCGTATTCCTTATGCGGGGCAATCATTACGACAATGTAAACACCGGAGACCCACTTCCCAACGGATTTGATGCGGTTATTAAAATAGAGGATATCCATTTCATCAAAGGTGATGAAGTAGAAATTCTCGCACCCGCTACCCCCTGGCAGCATGTCAGGGCTGTCGGTGAAGATGTGGTCGCCGGAGAACTGATTGTTCCCGCCCTGCATTGTTTGAAACCTCCCGATCTTGGTGCCCTGCTGGCAGGGGGAATTACTGAAATTGAAGTTATGGCCAAACCGAAGGTGTCTGTAATTCCCAGCGGTTCTGAAGTAATCAGCCCGTCCGCTGATAGAAAAAAGGGAAGTATCCCCGACTTTAACAGCACGGTTATCGCATCGTATCTTGAGGAATGGGGAGCAGTACCGGAAATTTTCCCGATTGTGCCTGATAAACCTGACAAAATCAGGGACTCAATACTGAAGGCTATTGAAAAAAGCGATTTGGTTATAATCAATGCCGGTTCATCGGCCGGTGAAAAAGATTATACCAGCTCAATTATAGAAAATCTTGGCAAGGTTTTTTTGCATGGAGTAGCCACCAGACCGGGCAAACCGACCATACTCGGTTCTATCCATTCCAAACCGATTATCGGTCTGCCCGGTTACCCGGTTTCTGCCTACATGAGCCTGGAATGGTTTGTCAGACCCCTGATCTACCGATATTTCGGGATTCCTGAACCGGTGAGAGAAAAGATGGAGGTTACACTGGGCAGAAGGGTTGTCTCCGAGATCGGTGTTGAAGAATTCGTCAGGATGACCGTTGGTTATGTGGAAGACCGCTTTATTGCCAATCCTCTGACCAGGGGCGCCGGAGTAACCATGTCGCTGGTCAGGGCTGATGGGCTGCTGGTAATACCTGCAAATTCTCTCGGCAATGAACAGGATGAAACCGTAGAAATAGAGCTATATAAATCACGTGACCAACTGCGCTATAACCTGCTGGCTGCCGGAAGCCACGATCTGATTTTAGATATTTTATCCACAGCGCTTCGGGAACGTGACCCACTTGTCAATCTTTCTTCATCCCACCTGGGCAGTATGGGAGGTATTGCTGCCATCGGAAAGGGCCAGGCTCATTTTGCCGGAATACACCTTTTTGATTCTGAAACCGGTCAATATAATATTCCTTATCTCAAGAGGTTTTTACCGAAGGGGAATTTCCACCTGATCAATCTTGTATACAGGATGCAGGGATGGATCGTTCCCGAGGGTAACCCGGACAGGATTGAATCTGTTAAGCAGCTGGCTGAACTTAAAATACCTTTTGTCAACCGCCAACGTGGTGCAGGCACCCGCCTTTTATTTGATCACCTGCTGGCCGAAGCAAAATACAACCCCGATCAGATTTATGGATACCAACGGGAAGAGCATACCCACCTGAATGTAGCAGCTGCTGTAGCGGCCGGAACTGCCCGGGCCGGATTGGGCATACTGCCGGCAGCCAGAGCTTTTAAGCTCGATTTTGTTCCACTTACTGAAGAACGCTATGACCTGTTGATGAGTGAGTCGTTCTACAAAAGCAAAGAAGGCCAACTGATCCTCGATATTATTACAGATCCGCTCTTTCAGAAAGAGGTTGAAGCACTGGGTGGGTATAGTATGCGGGATGCCGGCAAAAGGGAGATGTAATTATGCCGCTCATAGACGGACATGGAAGATATCATGATTATCTCAGAATTTCTGTAACCGACCGCTGTAACCTGCGATGCGTTTATTGCATGGGTGAAGAAGGAATTGAACAGATTTCTCACCGGGATATATTAAGCTATGAAGATATCCTGAAGGTTGTTACTGCCGGCGCCGAGTTGGGAATCAGCAAGATTAGAATAACCGGAGGCGAACCGCTCGTTCGCAAAGGCGTTATCGGTCTAATCGAAAAAATAGCGGCAGTACCGGGGATAGTCGATCTTGCTATGACAACAAATGGCATACTTCTTTCCCGTTATGCCAGGGAACTTAAAGAAGCCGGTCTGCGAAGAGTTAACATCAGCCTTGATTCTCTGCGGGAAGAAGTTTATAACCGGATAACACGCTGTGGTGATCTCCGGCAGGTGTTAAAGGGGATCGATGCCGCCCTGGAATATGATCTTAAACCGGTCAAACTAAACGTGGTTTTAATGAAAGGTATCAATGAAAGTGAAGTGCTTAACTTTCTGCAGATGGTCCGTGAAAGGTCACTGCATGTCCGCTTTATCGAATATATGCCTATCGGCGATCATGACCAGAGCTATAACGATCATTACCTGCCTTTAAGTTTCGTCGAAGAAACCGCGGGTAAAGCAGGTCTTCCGCTTACTCCGATTCCCTTACCCGGGGGAGCAGGACCGGCAGAGTCTTACACCATACCGGACGGTAAAGGAACTGTCGGGTTGATACACCCGATAAGTAAACACTTTTGTGACAGCTGCAACCGCTTACGGCTTACTGCAGATGGTAACCTGAAAGCCTGTCTCTACTGGCAGGACGAACAGCCAGTCCATCCGGTTATAGATGATAAAGAGGCTCTAAAAAAATTAATTATCGAAGTGCTCAGTATAAAACCGGTCGAACATAAAATGTCTTCCAATGGTCACTGCGGATCTGTTCTTCCGGGTCAAATGCGCGGCATGTCTAAAACGGGAGGATAAGGAGGTGGTATAGGTGCCACCGGTAATGATTAACCTGGTTGCAGCACTTTCGGACAGCGGTAAAACAACACTGCTCGAAAAATTATTGCCAAAATTGATCGAACGCGACCTTCGTGTCGCTGCATTAAAAGGGAAAATACATAAATATAACCTGGACCTTCCCGGCAAGGATAGCTGGCGTTTTGCTGAAGCCGGAGCAGAAGTATCCGGGATTACCACACCGGGAAGTTATATTCTGATCGGATCCAGAAGTGGAATGAACGGCCTGGATGCCGCAGCGGAGTTGTTAAAAGATTTTGACTTGATATTGATCGAAGGTAATAAAACCAGTACAAATCCGAAAATAGAAATTGTCCGCAGCGCGATAAGCCGCGAACCCCTATTAGTAGAAAATACCATAGCAGTTGTCACCGATCGGGAAGATTTTGATCTCCATATTCCCGTTTTCCATCTTGACGACAGCAGCGGACTGGCCAACTTCATCTTTGACACTTATTTCAGAAACCGTACCGGTGATGAAAGCGCTGGTGCAGAGTTCACTCATTTCGACCGGTCAGGCCGGCCAAAGATGGTGGATGTATCGGGAAAAGATGAAACTTTACGGGAAGCATATGCCCTGGGGGAGATCATTATGGCTGCCGATACGCTGACCAAAATTATGGAAGGTGGAATGGCCAAGGGAGATGTTCTAACTGTTGCCCAGGTAGCAGCTATTATGGCCGTCAAGGATACAGGCCGTCTCATACCGATGGCTCATCCACTGGGCATATCAGGTGTAGAAGTCGATTTTGTTCCAGTCTTTGCTCCTGATCCGAAAGTCGAAATCGGGGTCAGGGTCAAATTAACCGGACAAACGGGAGTTGAAATGGAGGCGCTGACCGGAGTGAGTGTAGCAGCCCTTACTATATATGATATGTGCAAGGCAGTTGATAAAGATATGGTGATCCAGAATATCCGTCTGGTCGAAAAGAAGGGAGGACGTTCCGGTCATTATCGCCGGGACCAGAAATAATGGGTGAAATTGTCGCTGTATGTACCAGTCCGAAGAAAGGGCAGCGAAAAACGAACATCGGTAAAAGCATGTTGTTAAAAAATGAAGGCCTTGAGGGTGATGCTCACGCCGGATTTGCCCACCGCCAGGTAAGTTTGCTGGCCGAAGAGAGTATTGCCAAGATGGTTGCCAAGGGATTGGATGTGGGCTGTGGTGATTTTGCCGAAAACCTGACCACCAGGGGCATAGATCTGGTCAGCCTGCCGGTCGGCACCCGTTTGAAAGCAGGGAAAGAGGCCAGGTTAAGGGTGACCCAGATCGGCAAGGAGTGCCATGATCGGTGCGCTATTTACTATCAGGCCGGTGACTGCGTTATGCCGCGTGAGGGAATTTTTACCGAAGTTCTCCGGGGAGGGGAAATTGAGGTTGGTAATCATCTGGAAGCTGTCCATTCTTACCGGTTCGGTATAATCACCGCCAGTGATAAGGGCTCCCGCGGTGAAAGAGAAGATACCAGTGGACCGACTGTGACTGAAATGCTCCTGCCATACGGCGATACCATTGATTACCTGATTGTTCCCGATGATCAATCAATATTGTCAAAAACCATGCGCAACATGATTGCCGGAGGTATTGATGCAATTTTTACCACCGGCGGCACGGGACTCGGCCCGCGAGATGTAACACCTGAAGCAACGCTGGAAGTAATCGATCGCGAGATCCCCGGAATTGGTGAAGCAATGCGTCGTGAAACTGCTGCAGTAACAGCCAGAGCCATGCTCACCCGGGGCATATCCGGTATAAGCGGTTCAACACTGATCGTTAACCTGCCGGGCAGCCCGAAAGCGGTTGCTGAATGCCTGGATGTATTGATTCCTGTATTGGAGCATGCCCTTGAAACTGTTACCGGACGCGGCGGGGAATGCGCGAGATGATGATAAAGGCATGCCGCATGGCACGCCTTTATCATCAAATTACTTTACCTGAATAACCATATCTCCTGATTTATAGGACAGGTTACCTCCAGAGATCACCGAAACCGTACTGGACATCTAAGCCCCAACCCTCAATTTCAGGTGCAGGTGGGCTTTCATAACCGTATTTCTTGGAATGGAACCAGCCAAATTTTTGATTTATCTCGATTAGAAGTTCTGCGTACTTCAAGGGAGCAAGAATTGCGTCGATTACAGGAACACCTGCATACTCCTGTAATTCCTTGTAAAAGCCGAACTGAATCGTGCAGCCAAGAATTATTACTTCCGCTTTATCTATATCAACAGCTTCTCTGGCCGCTTCTTTTAACAGGCGTTTTGTTTCTTTTTCATCCCTGTGAAAATCATGTACTCCCAGGCCCACTGGTTTAAATGAAGCCAGTCTATCGCCAAATCCATATTTATGAACATTTTCTCTCATTGCCGGAACCCATTTCTGACGGCCTACTATTACAGAAAATTTGTCGCCAAGAGTGGTAGCGATATGCATGCAGGCTTCTGCCGGTGCAGTGACTACCATCCGCTCGGTGATTTCCCTGGCTTCTCTTAATCCAGGATCATAGAAACAGCCAATAACAGCAGCATCATAGCCGTCCTTTTCCCCCTGTTTGATTAAATGAAGCATATCCAGAATCACCATCATCTCATAATAATGGTACTCCAAGTGCTGAGGTCCACGCTTCAAGGATACTACATCAACTTCAGAATCAGGCATTTTCTCCGCATCAAAAATTTCTTTTATCGGAGCATCAAAAATATCAGTGCCTACAGGATTGACCCAAAGAATCCGCCTCGACATTTTAAGCCCTCCTCATTATTCAATTCATTGATCGGCAAAACGTTTTACGGTCATGAAACCTTTTCCGGCATAGTAAATCCAATCTATGCCCTCAAAATTGATTTGAATAGTTAATCTAATTGACTAATTTTCCTCTGAAATTATTTCCTCTGAAATTAAGAAAAGCGGATCAGCGATGCGTTCTAATGATACCGCTAATCTTGCTTGATAGTCAGGATCAAAAAAACTTTTCTCAAAGGTTGCCATGTCCGGGTAATATGCCTCCGTCATATAGCGGTATGGAGCAGAATCGTTTTTCCAGGCTTTCTTGATTTCATAGAAATCACTCTTAATCACTCCTGGCATGGCCATATTGTTCTTCTGATGAGTTGTAGTGCGCCATTTGAGAAACTCTTCATGATCTGCATCAGGCGGTAAATTGTAAAGCACTGTTAATTTAACCATTTTTCTCTCCTATCATAACTATTCTTACTTTTCATAAGGCAAACTAATGTAAACCATAATACTTTAGCTATTGTTTTTTTAACCTGTTTTCATAATCATAATAGCGATTTGCCTGTTCTAAAGTTACATAACCATTTTTTATATCTTCGTTTATTTTTTCAATTTCACGTTTTAATGGATCTCCCCAACCGGCACCTGTTCCTGTCATAATTCTGATTACATCATCAGTATTCAATGTCAATCCGCTAACTACAGAATATCTTTCAGTGCTGCCGTCTGAGCGAACAATCAAGATATAGTTAGGTGATCCTTCACATCCACCCTCCAAAGGCCAGGGTGGAAACTTTGAGCGAGTATATGAAACAGTCAACCATGCGTTATCCGATCTAATTCTATAATCTATTCTTACCCCTTTACCTCCTTTATACTGTCCGGCACCGCCATCTTCATCATGAAAACTCAGGTAATCTACAGTCACTCCGTAACGTGCTTCAGCTACTTCAGCGGGACAATTATATGTTTCTCCATGCATCATACAGAACTGTCCGGAGTTACCGTCTGATGTTGCCGATCCACCCCAGCCTCCAAGCTCAGGCTCAATAACAACGTATGTCCTTCCGGTATCCGGATGTATCCCTCCAAATAGTGTTCCACACACTGAGGAAAAGTTTCCTGCCGGTAAACGCTCAGGAAGCTTCTCAGCCATACACCTTACTATCAAATCCGACAATCTTACTGTTAACTCATAGTAAATGCCCTGAGCAGCCGGATAGACTGGATCAAAGATTGAACCCGGGCGAGTTAAAACTTTTAAAGGCCTGAATGTTCCGCTGTTTGACATCTTATTGGATGATGTTACCCCTTTAAAAGCGAGCTGGCATATAGTTAACGTGCCATCACGGCTGGTATTAAAAGGCCCTTTATCTTGATCGGGGTTTTCCCGCAAATCAACTATAAATTCATTATCAGTTATTTCAATTGTAACTTTATAGAACATTCCATTATCCTGCTCTTCAACCAGTGAATACTTGCCATTGGGAATCTCCTTCATCGCATCCAGGCTAACCTGCTCAGCATAATCCAGGTATTCCTCTATGGCATGCAAAAAAACATCTTTTCCATACTTATTGCATATGTCCATAATTCGATTTTCGCCCACTCTCAGCGATGCAATGCCGGCCCAAAGATCTCCGGTCAAGAAATCGGGCATGCGGCAGTTGGAAGTCATTATGTCAAATACAGATTGGATCGGTTTTCCTTCAGAAAAAAGTTTAATTGCTGAAAGTATAAAACCTTCCTGGAATATCTCCGTTGCATCATTGGACATACTGCCTGGAACTGCCCCGCCGACATCGTTGTAATGAGCCATATTTGCAGTCCATGCAATAAGCTCACCATCTACAAATACAGGCATAGCCAGTACAACATCATTGAGATGTGTTACTCCGCCATTATAAGGATCATTGGTTATAAAGATATCACCCGGCTTTATATCATCTGGTTTATTGAACTTTTTAAGAATACAAAATACGGACTTATCTAATAGTCCGGCAAATGCAGGTATTCCTGCTCCACTGCTGGCCAGTTCTCCGTTTTTATCTGTAATCCCAACTCCCATATCAAGCACTTCATAAATAATAGCACTCATAGCGGTATGTCGAAATGCAGCAAACATTTCATCGGCTGCGGCCTGGATAGAGTTTTGAATAATATTTAGTGTAATAGGATCATACTGATGGATAATCATATTTATTCACCTTCCTCAATAAGATTTATCCGGTAATTCCCATATTCATCTATATTGCAGTTAAATTTTGGCGGAATTATAATGGTGGTTCCCGCTTCTTCGATAATTGCCGGACCATTTAAATTCATGCCGGGCTCGAAGACATTACCATCATAGATTACTGCTTCATAAATACCGTGTTCTACAAAATCCACATCACGTTTACCTTTGATGGTATCTTCAACTTTAAGTCCGGATCTTGGGGCTTTCTCCGGTTTTAACTTATCCATTTCTGCTATAGCAATAAGATGGTAACAAACTAACTCAATTGGGGCATCAAGACGGTAAGTGTATTCTCTTTCATAGTGTACATGAAATTGTTCACAGGTATTTTTAATCTCTTCAGCAGAGATAATCCCTTCAGGAAAAGGTATTTCAACTGTATGTTCCTGATTCTGATATCTGCATCTGGCAAAACGGCGGAATGATATCCTGGACTCTTCAATACCTTCTTCAACATATTGTTCTAATGCTTTTTCTTCCAAGTCTTTAAATGATGCTGTAATTTGCTTACTGCTTTCATCTTTTAACTCTACAATCTGTGTAAGCAAGTAATCTCGCCTAAGATCGCTCAGTAACATGCCCCATGCAGAGAAAACACTGGATAGCTTCGGGATTATAATTTTTTTGATTTGCAATTCCTTCGCCAGAGCATAAGCGTTTAATCCACCTCCACCGCCAAATGCCATCAGCGTAAAATCACGTGGATCAAAACCTCTGTTAATTGAAATCAACTTGATTGCATTGACCATGTTGTTTGATGCAATTCTAACAATGCCATGTGCTGCTTCCTGCTTACTGATATTGAGCTTACCTGCCAGTTTATTGATAGCTTGCTCTACCGCTTCCATATCAGCAACCATTGTGCCTCCGCAGAAATAATCCGGGTTGATTATTCCCAGTGCTAGAAAGGCATCTGTATGGGTGGGTTCAGTTCCGCCAATCCCATAAGAAACCGGCCCGGGGACAGCACCTGCACTTTGGGGGCCAACATGCATTCTTTGGTAATCATCTACCCAGGCAATCGATCCCCCACCGTTTCCAATCTCGACTAAATCAACCACTGGTACCATAACCGGATAGCCGGCATAAATTTCACTTCTCTCTACCTTATAGTCCGTATTTAGTTTAATTTCTCCTTTGGTTATTAAGCCACATTTAGCGGTTGTACCACCAATATCAATGGCAATAATTTCTGGTTCTCCTATTATTCTACCAAGTGCCGCTGCACCCCAGATCCCACTGGCCGGTCCAGATTCAATCATCGTAATTGGAATTTGTCGTGCGCTATTTACAGTGTCAATTCCACAATTGGACTGCATAATATATGGTGTGCATTTCATTCCGGCATCATCTAAAGAATTTGTTAGCTGATCCAAATAGCGATGGGCAATTGGCTGCACATATGCAGATAGGACTGCAGTGTTTGTACGCTCGTACTCGCGCCATTCCCTGGTGATTTGATGAGAAGCAACTACAGCCACCTCTGGCCATTGCTCGTTAATCATTTCAAGAATTTGAACTTCATGAACCGGATTTGCATAGGAATTAATTAAACAAATTGCAATAGCTTCAACTCCATCTGATCGAAAATCCTCAAGAATTTTAGGAAGGTCGCTTGAATCCAGAGTTTCTTTCACTATACCTTTGTAATTAACTCTTTCTGATACTTCACGGCGCAAATAACGGGGAACAAAGGGTTTTGGTTTTCTATATTCCAGATTGAAAAAATCCGGGCGGTTTCCACGTCCAATTTCAAGCACATCACGGAAACCTTTTGTTGTTATCAAAGCAGTTTTTGCCCCTTTTCTTTCAGTAATTGCATTAATCACAATAGTAGTCCCGTGTACAAAAGAAATGAAATCAACTGGAGATATTTCGCTGGTTTCTATTACATTCATAACACCTTTTTCAAACTCTCCCGAAGTTGTATTGCTTTTTGCATTTACAACTTCACCTTCCGGATTAACATAAACAAGGTCAGTAAAAGTTCCGCCAATATCTGTTGCTACCCTTAACATTTTTTCTCCTTTCTTCAACAGCTTAATTCAAAGCCCTTACAGGTAAAAACAATATTAAGACTATAGTTAATATTAATTAGCCCTCTTACCCCCTTAAAATTATACTCATAGTCTTTATTCACATTTCATGATAATCAGGATCTTACATTCATCTCTTATCTTTTATATACTTGTGGCAAAATACATAGTGTCCAGGTTCTACTTCCCATTTACCGGGAATCTCTTCACTACATAGGCTCATAACATCTGAGCAGCGAGGGTGAAATCCACACCCACTAGGTACATTTACCGGACTCGGAATTTCACCACGAGAAGCAACTTTGACAGGCCTTAGTTGTTCCTCTTCCTCAGATACAACCGGTACAGATGATATAAGCATCCGGGTATAAGGATGAAGTGGATTATGAAAGAAATCAGCTGCCGGAGCTATTTCACAGATCTTGCCCAGGTACATTATCGCAATCCTGTCTGCCACATTTCTCATGACTCCAAGATCGTGGGTAATAAATAAATATGAAAATCCATAATTCTTCTGTAAATCTAACAGCAGGTTTATTACTTTTGCCTGCATCGATACATCTAAAGCTGATGTAGGTTCATCCAATACAATTAGTGAAGGATTCACCGCCAATGCTCTGGCAACACCTACCGACTGTTTTTCGCCTTCACCCAACTCGAGAGGGTGCTTATATATAAAACTGGTTGGGAGCTGAACTCTGTCGAGAAGCTCTTTTACTTTATTGGTGATCTCTTTTTCCGGGACGATTTTATGAACCCGCAAAGGCATGGCAAGAATTTCGTGAACATAATGCCGGGGATTTAAAGATGTTCCGGGATCTTGAAAAACAATTTGTATATCTTTTTTCAATGATTTTGGACGACGGACAGTTCCCATGGAAATATCCTTGCCGCGAAATAAAATTTTGCCGGATGTAGCTCCATAGATACCAACCACAGTATAAGCAACAGTACTTTTCCCTGAGCCCGATTCACCTACCAGACCCAGTGTTTCACCTTCATCCAGGGTTAGGTTAACACCATCAACTGCCTTTACTACTCCCTGGGCTGTATGAAAATATTTTTTCAGGTTATCAATTCTTAGTATTTCAGTCAATTTCTGCACTCCTATAACAAGCTACTTTATGATCTTCCCCTATTTCAAAATAAGGTGGCCTTTCTTTCACACAAATATCTATTTGATAAGGGCAGCGTGGATGAAATCGACATCCACTAGGTGGATTAACATATTCAGGCACTCTTCCCGGAATCCCCTGGGCTATACCTCCACCTGTAAGTCTCGGAACTGCCTGCATCAGGCCGCGGGTATAAGGATGCCGTGGATTATCAAATAGATCTTTGGTTTTAGCTACTTCTACAGTCCTTCCGGCATACATAACATAAACCCTATCCATCCATTCTCTGATTACTCCCAAAGAATGTTCAATATAAAGGGTTGCGGTTTGCCGTTTTTCTACGGAGGACATTAACAATCGCAAAATTTGATCTTGAATGGTCACATCTAATGCCGTACCTGGTTCATCTGCAATTAACAGATTAGCATCAGATACCAACGCCAATGCAATGCATACTCTCTGTTTCATTCCTCCACTTAATTGAACAGGGTAATTCGACAAAAGTCTTTCTGGATCAGGAAGAGCAGCTTCCTTTAAAGCTTTTATTGCTCTTTCCCTTGCTTCTGAAGAAGATATTTTCTTACCAGTTTTTTTCGGAACCTGGCTTTTTATAGCCTGCTGCAACTGCTGTCCAATTGTAAAAACAGGATTCAAGGCAGCAGTCGGATTCTGAAATATTACTGCAATTTCAACACCCCGGATACATTGCATTTCCTTATTGGTTTTTTTAAGCAAGTCCTGCCCTTTATAGATTATTTCTCCGCTATCTACTTTTCCTACCGGCTTTGGTAATATACCCATAATAGCTCTCATAGTTGTAGTTTTCCCGCAACCGGTTTCCCCGACAAGACCTACCTTTTCATCCTGTCTCACCTCTAAATTTAACCCATCAACTACTCGCAAATTTCCTTCATAGGTTTTATAACTTACACAAAGGTTACGAACTTCAAGCAGCTTTTCACTCACCATTATACCTCCTCGACTGCGAGCATATCACGAAGCCCGTCACCTAATAAATTAAATCCCAGAACTACTATAACTATTGCCAGAGCAGGAAAAACAGTCATCCACCATTGATCGGGCATATATTTTGCTCCATCTGCAACCATAGTGCCCAAATCAGGTGTAGGAGGTTGAGCCCCTAAACCGACAAAACTAAGGCTGGAGGCAATAATAATCACAAAACCTAAGTCAAGGGTCATTTTTGTGAATATTGATGAAACACAGTTCGGAAGGATTTCCCTGAATATAATATATGATCTTGACGCTCCGGTAACCTGAGCTGCCTGAACAAAGAATTCATTTTGTAATGAAGATGCTATACCATAGACCAAACGTGCATACCACGGCCACCACATTAGGGTTACTGCCAGCATTGCAAAAAAAACATTCGGCGGTAGTACAGCAGTGATTGCCAAAGCTAATATCAGAGGAGGAACAGAAAGAAAGACATCAGTAATACGCATAATTATCGTATCAATCCATGTATCGCGAAAATAACCTGCAACCAATCCCGAAATAATACCGGGAGGCGCTGCCAGGCCAATAACAACAAAACCCATCATTAATGAAAAGCGAAATCCAAATATAACCCGTGTTAAAATATCTCTGCCAACTGCATCTGTACCCATTAAATGGTTTACACTTGGTGATTGCATGGCATTGCCAAAATCTACAAACGCATCTCTATGTTCAGGGTAAGGAGTAACCCATGGTGCAAATAACGCTAAAAAGATAACAATGATAACAATTGCCAAGCCAATAACGGAAAGCCTGTTTCCGGTGAATTTATACCATGACCTTTTAATATTATCCTTATACACTTCCCATTTATTTTCTTTTATACCATTATTTATCTCAGGCACCAGTACGATCCCTCCTCATGCGAATCCTTGGATCCAAATAAGCAACTACTATATCAACTATTATATTTACAAGAACAAAAGTTATTCCAAGAATCATCACAACAGCAGCAACCGCATTTAGATCTTTTCGGAGAATCGCATTAATGCCATATCTTGAAATACCCGGCCAGTTAAATACGAGCTCTACCAAAAATGCATTACTGAGTAGTGCAGCAAAATCAAGCCCAAGTATGGAAACTGTTGGAATTAGAGATGGTTTTAGAAGATATTTAAACATAATCCTCTGTTCACTAATACCACATGCCCTATGGGCTAATATATAGTCTTTTTGTAAATTATCGCTCATACTTGACCGGGCAATCCTTGCCTGCTGCGATAAACCTGCCATAGAAAGTGCAAGCGCTGGAAGAAAAAGATGGGTAAGCGCACTTAAAAATGCCTTGATATTACCTGTTAACAAACTATCAACTGTTATCATCCCTGTAATAATAGGAGGAGGAGTAATGTGGGCAGCCAAACGGCCCGATATTGGAAATGCTTGCATTACATAACCAAAGAAAAGTACAAAAAAGATAGCAAAAACGAATGCCGGCGTAACCACTCCCAGATATGAAATTACACGTACGACATGATCAAGCCAGGTGTTTCTTTTCATTACGGATAGGACACCTAGCAAAATACCAAATATCGTCATTATAATGCCGGAAAATAATGCAAGCTCAAGTGTCGCTGGTAGAAATGCTTTAATATCTTCGCTAATATTTCTTCGGGTATAAAGAGACATTCCAAAATCACCCTGCACCACACCTTTTAACCATAAAACATATTGTATCGGATAAGGCTTATCAAGATGCATCTCACTGCTTACCTTTTCAACAACTTCCTGTGGTGCACGGGCGCCAAGAGCTAACCTGACCGGATCGCCGGGGACAACCCGGGCTATTACGAAGATCAGTATGGAAAGACCTATTAATACTCCTATTGAGAGGATAAGTCGTTTTAGAATAAATGTTGAGAGCTTCATCCTTAAACCTCCGCACAGCTAATAAAACAAGTGTAAGGAGAGTCCTTTCGGACTCTCCTTACGTGATTGCTTAATTGCCTAATAATTCAGCACGTTTGACAGGATCAACCCTGATAAAACGTGCAGCTAAATTGTAACCCATAACCGGAATCGGATCATTTGCCTGCGGCCACTCAATATAATATGACTGATAAGCATGGCGCTCCATATTATCATAGGCAAAGATCGTAGGTGCAAGATCAACTATCAGATCCTGAATTTGCATGTATATAGCAAATCTCTCTTCGCGATCTACTGTAGCCATAGCCTGTTCAATCAAAGCATCAACTTCAGCATTATTTAGCCACTCTGTCTGTTCCCAACTGCCGGTATTAGAAGAATGGTATTTGGCTTCAAGGATTGAACCTGCTTCACCATAGTGAGGGGAAACCCAGATACTCATGATATGTGGGGTGGTATCTTCACTCCCAGCCCGGTCAATCATCGTCATCCAGGGAGTTTTAACTATTTCTACAGTTAGGCCAATCTTCTGAGCCTCAGCTTGAGTCATTAAAGCAATTTTCTCCAGATCAGCCACTTCAGCCGTCCAGGCATATTCAATCGGGTATTGATCGAATTGCCCTGCGTATTTTGATAAAGCAAGCTCTTGTTCGGCTTTTTCAAGATCATAGCTGTATTGCATTACATTCGGGTTCCAACCTGGCAGTACGCTGGAGACAGGACCTTTAGCCTGCTCTGTGCCCGGATATATATTCTGGACTAATGCATCATAGTTGAAAGCCCATGATAACGCCCTACGCACATGAATATCATCCAGAGGTGGATTCTGTGTATTCATCATCAAATAAAGCTGTCCACCATCCGGCCACCTGGCGATTTCCACACCATCTGTTGCCTCAAGAGAATTAAAGGCTTCCAATGTCTGCCATTGATCGGAAATCTCAATTTCACGTCTCATCATACCGGTTCTTACTGTAGCCGCTTCAGTTGTTCCAATCAGTTCAAAAATATCAGGTGCCATTGGATCAATAAATGCAAAATAGTCATCAAATTTTTCAAGCACCAGGGTGGTTGCTACATCAAATTCCTTAACTTTGTATGCCCCTGAACCTGCATCATTAGTGTTAAGAAATTCTTTCCCATAGTCTCCAAAATCTCCATATGGCCCTTCCTGCAGGTTATCCATTACTAAGTCCTTATTTACAATGTATAACCTGGTAAGTGTAGTCAAAAAAGGACCAAATGGCACCGGAAGGTGAAAATCTACTGTATAGTCATCAATAACTTCAACAGATTCAACTCTACCCCCGAAAATATATGCAAAGCCCTCTCCGATTGCAACTAGACGATCAAAACTAAATTTTACATCTTCTGCTGTAAGTTCTGAACCGTCATGAAACATTACCCCTTCATTTAAAAAGAATCTGTAAGTAAGGTTGTCCTCCGATACTTCCCAATCCCTTGCAAGATGTGGATCAAAAGACCCATCAGATTTAGGATAGATCAAAGTGTCATAAAGGTTGGTCATCGCTGTAGAACTTGAAAAGTCAGAGCCAATTGCCGGATCGATATAGGTCGGCCAGGAAAATGTCTTCCTTAAATATACCGGTCCTTCAACAGAAGGTTCAGGTGTTTCCTCATCTGGTTCAACAACCGGCTCACTCGGTCCACAGCCGAAACTAAATGCAGAAATCAGTAAAAGCACAATCAGTAAGGCAAGTAATTGCCTTCTTAACATTTTACTTACACCCCCTAATTGATAAAACACACAGTAAACTATTTGCCCTGTACTGCTAATATAATCGTGCAAATACGACCTTCTATAAAAACACCTCCCCACATCATTCTGCAATTAACCCTGTTTTAAGGAATAGATAAGCCAGCAAGAATTATTTTTATCTGCAGAAGCTAATTAATAAAATAACCTGTAACAACTGATCAATTCAGTTTCATGTAAAAAGAGATTTAATTTAAGAATGTTCTTTTATAATGGAATTAATCCTTTGTTTTTTGAGGACAAAAAACCAGAATATTCTTAGCGTAGACTGACAATTTAGAATAATGTGGAACTGCGGCAGTTAAAAATCTATCTTCAAGAATCTCGCAGTTTTTCTTCAAAATTAAGCGTTACTGTTATGATATTATTAATCTTGAAGTGAATGTGTAAAGATCCTTTTTAATTTTATAGCTATAAGTGTATCGATACATCTCTCATCTGATAATATATGTTCCCCCCAGAGCTCTTTAGCTTTTCTTACTCGATACTTCACTGTATTTGGATGAACATATAGATACTTACCTGCTTTAACAGGGCTTTTCTGTGTTTCTATAAATACTTCGAGTGTTTTCAAAACATTTTGATCACACTTATCAACTTCAGGAAGAATCATCTCTATAAATCTTCTTACTTCCGGTGTATCAGGAATTTCATTTAATAATCGGTATATACCTAAATCTTCATATGAAATTATAGTCCTGCCATCAAACAACCTATTAACAATAGTTATAGAAGCCTTCGCTTGCGAGTAGCTCAAGGGAAGTGAGTTAAGAGACTTTCCACAAGCTCCGATCCCAATCATCACTTCCGACTTGCCAATTAATTTTTTACATTTAAGCTCAATATCCTGTGCCAAATTATCCAACTCTTCTTTTCGTTTACTATCCGCCCCAGTGTTAAGAATAACAACAATTTCCCCTCTCCGGCCTGATACAAGAGAGTTAGAAAAAGAACCTTCTACTATAATCCTGATTTCTGACATTAGCTCATTAAAATCGAAAGTTACTTTCCTTTTTTTATTTTGCATTATCTGTTTTATCTTAATGTTCCCTGTTTGGATTACCATAACCTGATTTAGCATAGGTATATTTAGACCTAGAACTTCTCCTTGCTTCACAATTGAATCCTCGGAAACATAATTGCCTGATAATAAATCTTCAGAAATATCATTTATCATTTTCTGCCTTTGTTCAGCCAGGTTAATACTTCTTACAAAGTCAAGCGCTATAGCTGAAGATGCATGAGCTATGGCATGAAAATCAATTTCATCAAATTTTTTCAAAATCTCCCAAACCGTTAAATAACCATAAGTTGTTGACTTAATCATAACTGCTTGCAGACCAATGCGAAAATCTTTATTAGAAATATTTATGGTTGTAAAAAGAGGAAATTCACATTTCTGGTTATCCTTAAAAAATATATTAAAATCGTGCAATTTCTCTAACCCAGCCTGCAGAAATTCTCTGCCTCCATCATAATATGGATCATCGGCAACAAGATTTAATGAAGTGTCGAGAAATGCAACTGGATTCTGTACCAATTGTGCAAGTGTAGATATAATTTCTCCTAACTCTGCTCCATTTAATATTGCTTTTATCATCATTGAATTAATTTCTGAAGAGCGACCAAGGAGATATGCTCTTCGGTTTAAAATAGCCTGCATAACCTCGGTTATTACCTTTGTATACGGCATATCACCAGGCATTCTAAGTATTGGTAATGCTAATCGATCAGCAATTTTAATAATCTTTGGATCAAATAATACACCCGGTCCCGGATTAAAACAGATTCCTGCTATCACTTTCGCAAATTCTTCAATAATCTTTACCTGAGCATCATAGTTTTCACGTACACCATAAAAAGCTGTAAGAACCAGTTCACCGCCTTTCAGCCATTGAAAAGGATCAGGCACTTCAAGAACCGTTACATCTCTTACCTCCCGATCCAGGCCTGTCTCACCGGCAATTATTTCCAAACTTTGCAATTCCGGCAGTTCCAGAACTTCTCTGACTGTAATAAACGGCATTATCGAGTTCCTTTCACAGTATTAAAAATAAACCAAGGTGAAGCGTTATGCATAAAAAATGTTTAGAGTGTATTTTTCATTATTGATTACTATTGGACCTTATAGTGTAGTCTTACCATAATTCTACAGCTCAAAGAGGAATCCTTCCCCTTTATGATGGCTGCTTAAACAAATAACAACTTCAAAGAGCATAAGATAAAGAGTATTAACACGCTGTTGACAGGAACAATTAAAAAATGTTATAAAGTAAATGTTTCAGTTTTGCCCAAATTACTGCTAATATTTTATTATTTTCCTATGTACACTTTCATGTCTTCTTTAAAAACAATTTCATATTTTATTTGAGTGTGCATTTACAAACCTTCACAAACATACAATATTAGGGATACTTTAATCGGATAACTTATTTATGCAGTATTGGTTAATATGTTGATAATTACCTTAATTTAACTCTTTTAACAGGAGTGAACAATTTGGAAATCTTTGAATCTATAAAGAGCAGACGAAGCATTAGAAGATATCGGGAACAAGAAATACCTGATGACACCCTGCAAACTCTCGTTGAAGCTGCTCATTGGGCTCCCAGTGCGGGGAATATAAATCCCAGGATATTTCTGTCGGTTAAGGAAGCTAATACAGTGGAAGCTATTAAATCTTTATCTCCGGGAATGTTTGGAAAACCTGCAGCAGTTTTGGTCCTCTGTGGCGATCAGGCAAAAGCCAAAGAAAAGGCCAGTTCAAATGGTTATATATACTCAATTATGGATGTTGCAATGGCAGCTCAAAATCTTTTACTGGCAGCTCACGCTCTGGGTCTTGGGGCATGCGTAATACGCTCTTTCCATGCAAAAGCCATCGGCACACTCATAGGATTGCCTGAAAACATAGTACCAGAACTTCTTGTTGCACTTGGTTACCCTGAAGGGGATCAACCAAGAGGGATCAGGCCTGCCTTAGAAGATGTTTATTATAGGGAATATTACTGCAGAGGTGTGTGTAATGGAAAATGATAAGTTGCTAATGAATTCATACAAACTGATATGTTATATGGCAACAAGTGCTTGTAATCTTATTGGTGAACCGCCACTGTATGGCCCTTTTCGATTGGTCGATGCTTCCAGTCGCCTTATCGATATTCTTGAAGAAGCGGGATCAGTAAATAAGGATTTAGTTGAAGCAAGAAAACTAATTGAAGATAAAAAATATCTTGTAATGAATGACGAAGAAGCATTCAGTGCATTTCTTAATGAGCTAGTTTTGAAGTTAGCCGAAGGCTACAGGGAAAAGATATAAGGTCAAAATAACATCCACATTTAACACTTCGACTAATATAAGAAAATAAACTAAATCAATTATTGCCCGGGATTGAAAACCCGGGCAACATAACCTTGATAAATAGTATTTATTTTAAGTAAATCAATCTTTCAGTGCGCTTAAAATCGAACGAAGGCGTTCACGATAACCGGCTGTTTCAATAACGGTTCCGGTAACAACAATATCGGCCCCAGCCTGACGTACCCTGCGGGCGTCGATAGCCGTTCTGATCCCGCCTCCAACGATCAGTGGAATGGAGAGTTCCCTTTTCACCGATCTGATCATTCCGGCTGGTACCGGCTGGGCCGCCCCGTTTCCTGCCTCCAGGTAAACATAGGACATACCCATGAATTCAGCAGTGAGGGCGTAGCCAATGGCATCCCAGAAATTATCGCGAGCTACCAGATCGGCTTCCCCGATTTCTCCCAGTTTCATACCGGGTTCAACTAGAATATATCCAATTGAAAGCACTTCGACCTCAAGACGCTTTAACACGAGAGCCAGACGTGATTGAGTGCCGCTGATAAAATGGGAATTTCGTGAATTTAGCAGGCTGAGGAAAAGAAAGGCATCAAGATTTAAGCTGATCGATTCCGTCCCGGTGGGAAAATAAAGAACGGGAATAGATACTTTCTCCTTGACAGCATCGGCAGTTTCGGATAGTATTCTCTGTGTTCCACCCGAGGAGCCACCAACAAAAATAAGATCACTGCCCACTTCCTGGGCCGTTTCTGCAAGTCTTCCAGCAGCATCAGGGGTCTGCCGCGATGGGTCAATCAATGTTATATGAACTGCTCCCTGGCTGAGTTTTTCTTCTATATATTGTTGGACTTTCATCAGTTTTACCTTCTTCTTGAGTCCTGTCCGGGGCATCCCAAAACAAGATTATAGCACCCTGACCAAGACCAGAATGGTGTATCGCCTGTTCCATATTCTTAAGCATATTATAGTCCAGTTTGGAGGGTTTGACAACTTGACAACAGTGAGATTTTAGACAGATTACAATACTTCAATTGTGCTATCTGGCATTATTGCAATTTTTCCGCACTCAATCATGTCCTGTAGATGCTTTTCAACGATAGACTTCTCAAAATGGCGCAGCACTTCCTGCCCGTAATGGCGCTTGTAAATAATCTTCTTATCAACCAGTTGATCCAGGTTCAGCGGCTCTTTCCTCAAAGCTGATAATATTGCTTCATCACGCTGGTCAATCACCGCTTCATATTCTGCCAGTTTCTGATCCAGGTGCTTATTTATCGGTGCGGTATGGCCGGTTATAAGAATGTCAGGCTTAATAGCTCTTAACCGGCGAATAGATTGCCGGAATTTTTTGATGTCAGAAGCGGGATTGCCATACCAGGGGCCAAAGGTGGTCAGGTCAATATCAGTAGCAAAGACCAATCCACATTTCTCAACCAAAAGACCGCAGTGGCCGGCTGTGTGCCCCGGGAAATGCAGTACTTTTACATCAAGGCGGGCACCTTCCAGATAATCGCCTTCCTGCAGGTAGCAGTCAATCTTTATCGGTTCAAATTTGACCTGCCTGACTATCTTCCAGTAGGCATCAATATCGACATGGTCCAAACCGGTTAGACGGTAAAACCCTTCAAGAGATTCTACTCCGGGAGCATCAACCGGGTGCATTAAAAATTTTGCCCCGGTAAAAAGATGGCTTAAAGCCACATGATCCCGGTGATAATGGGTCAGAAAAACCTGCCTGATTTTTGGAATCAAATCCTTTAATACAGAACCGGCCCCGGTATCAACCAGGATGTTTTCCTCCCCTTCCAGAAAAATTGAATGGGCATGAGGATATCGGCCTTTATTTTCACCTTCGATAAACCACAATCCGTCAACTATCTCTTTCATCCAGCATCTGTCTCCTTGATTCCCATTTGAACAGCCATAAGGCTAAATCAAAGCCCACATCCGGTGTCCTTGCGGGTCACCTCTGCGGGCAATTAAAACCAGTATTCTATAAATAATCTGCCTTTTAAAGGAACTTTTAACGTTTTGAGAATTGAGGCGCTTTACGTGCCTTTTTCAAGCCGTATTTCTTACGTTCTGTCATGCGCGGATCCCGTGTAAGATAACCATTACGTTTCAGAACCGGTCTGTATTCGCCATCTGCATGCAGCAGAGCCCGGGCTATTCCGTGCCTGATTGCACCGGCCTGCCCGGAAAACCCGCCACCTTCAACTTTGGCGATAACATCGAACCGACTTTCAGTTTCAGTAGCAACCAGCGGCTGTCTGACAATAAGCTTGAGAGTTTCCAAACCGAAATACTGATCCATTTCTTTCCCGTTAATGACTATCTTGCCGTTACCCGGTAAAAGCCTTACTCTGGCTACCGATTTTTTACGGCGTCCGGTGCCCATATACTGAACTTCGCTCAAGATTTAGGGCCTCCTTCCGTCTTAACTTCCGGCCCTTCTCCCCAGACTACCGGCTGTTGAGCCTGATGAGAGTGCTGGTCATCTCTGTATACACGCAATTTTTTAAGCATTGCGCGACCCAGGCGATTATGGGGAAGCATGCCCCGAACTGCTTCATAAACAGCTTTTTCAGGTTTTGTTGCCATCAAAACTTCATAAGGTATTTTCTTCAGTCCGCCGGGATAACCTGAATGCCTGTAATAATTTTTTTGTTCCAGCTTGCGCCCGGTTAACACGACCTGGCTGGCATTAAGAATAATGACATGATCACCTGTATCCAGGTGAGGAGTAAATTCTGGTTTATGCTTCCCTCTCAATAAACGGGCTGCTTCTGTTGCCACTCTGCCCAAAGGCCGTCCGGCAGCATCAATAACATACCAGCGCCGATTTATTTCATGAGGTTTAGCCATGTATGTAGTACGCAATTCTACCCTCTCCTTTTACCTCTTCCAGTAAAGCCACAACCTACATTCTAATATACCGGGCTAGCCCTGTCAAGCTATAACAGGCTGTTTCAAGCTATTTTTAGCTATTTTTTTTATATGGCACCCAATCGGGTGAGAATCTTCCTGATTAATCGCTCAGACCCCCGATATACCTCTTTTTCGTCGATTGTCTGCACTGTACCGTTTTCAAAAACGATCCTTCCGTCAACCATTGTCAGCACTACATCTGAAGATTGAGCTTCATAAACAAGCCTGTTGTAGATGTTACTTCCCGTTGCCGGTATGCTGTGAGCACGATCCAGATCCAAAATGGCCAGATCGGCTTTTTTGCCTGGTTCGATTGAACCAATTTGAGTTTCAAGGCCCATTGCTTTAGCCCCACCAAGGGTGACCATCTCAAATGCTTTCTCTGCAGGCATAGCTGTAGGGCCAAAGAATGGTTTTTGCAGCAGGGCTGCCAGGCGCATCTCCATAAAGGGATCCATATTATTATTACAGGGTGCACCGTCAGCCCCCAGTGAAATGCTTATTCCCATCTCCTGCATTGTAGTTATCCGGGCAATTCCGGAACCCAGTTTCAGATTTGATGATGGGCAGTGGACTACTTTCGTACCACTTTCTTTCAAGATCTCCAGTTCTTCATCATCGACCCAGATACAGTGGGCCAGGATTAACCTTTCTCCGGTCAAACCTAGATCGGCAAGATAATGAATGTTGCCTTTTCCGAATGATTGTTTAACTGCCTTAGTTTCATCTTCATTCTCCGCAGCATGGCTGTGTATAAGGACTTGATTTTTTTCAGAAAGATCTCTGATCTCAAGGAGCATTTCCTTGCTGCAGGAAAGCACAAACCTTGGGTTAAATGCATATTGAATACGGTTATTGGAACTACCATGCCATTTTTCAAGCAGATCGACACTATCCTGAATTGATTTTCCGGTACTTTCCATCATACGTGGTGGAACATCGTTTCCGGTATCCATCATGCATTTACCACCTATAGCCCGGATCCCTGTTTCGGTCATCGCCTGAAAAACAGAGTCAGTATAATGGACAGTGGCCATATCTACAATAGATGTTGTACCGTTTCGAAAAAGTTCACAGATTCCCAATAGCGCTGAGTAATACAAGGTATATGCGTCGTGTGCTGCTTCCATCGGCCAAATCTTTTTACTCAGCCAGTCCAGTAAGGCAAGGTCATCGGCCTGCCCCCTGAAAAGTGTCTGGGCCAGATGGACATGAGTCTGGATAAGCCCGGGAATAATTATCTTGCCATTCAGATCGATCTCTTTGTCGGCAAAAAAAGTTCTGTCTCCGATTGCTTTTATCTGGTCGTTTTCAATCAGTAAATTACCAAAAATCACGTTTCTGGATGAATCCATGGTAACAATTTGAGCATTTTTGAAAAGCAAAGAAGTCATCTTTTCTTCCACCCCCATGTCCGCTAATTATTCACACCTCTTCAACAAGCCCATCATAAGATATCCATTCCAGGCATAAACCACGTGCCGGAGCGGTAGGCCCGATTAATGCAGGATTACCTGTCAGAAGGGCTTCACTGACAACTGAGCCTGGCAGCCTTTTTTGGGCCACCTGGACGAGAGTCCCGGTTATGAGTCTGGCCATGCGGTAAAGAAATCCACTTCCTTCATAGTGGATTACCAATAGATCTTTTTCGGGGATAATATTTATTTCAACCCTGTAGAGAGTCCGAAAAGTATCTTCAACCAGGCTCCCCACCGCCTGGAAAGCTTTAAAATCATGGGTTCCTTCAAGAAGCTTAGCCGTTTCGCCCATCAGGTTAAGATCCAGAGCGTCAGGAAGATGCCAGCTATAGAGTCTGAGCATTACCTGGGGGAATAATGCGCGATCCAAGGTGTAGCTGTAAGTTTTCCGACTGGCATTGAACCGGGCATGAAAATCTTCAGGAACTTCACGGGTGTCAATAATCACAATATCTTCCGGTAAAAGTGAGTTCAGCGCATAGGGTATTTTATTGATGGCGATCGGAAAGGGGGCTGTAAAACTGGCTCTCTGTCCCCGTGCATGCACCCCCGCATCTGTCCTCCCGGCGCCATTTATCCTCACCGGCTGTTTATAGATAATTTCCAGCGCCTGTTCAATGCTTTGTTGAACGGTAGGTGCATTAGGCTGGATCTGAAAACCACTGTAAGCGGTCCCATCATAACTGATTGTCAACAATAGATTACTCATACGAAAACTTCCCACAAAAAAATGTTTATTAATAACCACCATGTTCCAGGGCAGTCTGATACATGGTTAATACCTTTTCGGCAGACACTCCGGGTAAAACAGCATGTATAGGGGCATATACATACCCTCCACCAGGTTTTAGGATATTAATTACCCTTTCCACTTCTTCCCGGACCTGCGATACAGAGCCAAAGGGCAATATACCCTGCGCATCACATCCACCACCCCAAAAGCAAATTCTATCACCAAAATTTTTTTTCAGATTAATGCAGCTCATGTCTTTTGCCGAGTACTGGATAGGGTTAATTATATCAACGCCCATTTCAATCAGATCTGGTAGGAATTCATACACCGAACCGCAGCTATGAAACAAAATTTTAGCATCGGTCCTCGATTTTACAAATGAAAAAAGCTTTTGATGAAAAGGTTTGATCAGTTTCCTGTAAATTGCCGGATTGATCATCGGCCCGCTTTGGATACCGAGGTCATCTGCGATAGCTATACAGGTGAGATACTCACCAACCAACTCCAGAGCTTTACGAATCCATTCCTCATGCCAGAGAAGCAATTTTTCCGATATAGCCCGAATAAAATCATGATTAACTGCAATATCGGTATATAGTTTTTCATAGCCGGTCAGCCAACCGATCATGCCCATTATTTGTGAACCAACCGGGGTATTAAGAATTAGAGCGTAATCAGTATTTTCATATAAAGATTTAACTTCTTCTCGAAATCCTTTAAACCTGCCTTGATCCAGAGGGTCAGGCCATGGATAAAGATCAAGATCAGCTATTCCCGCATTGTCGAGAGGGTGTTTGATGAAATCGTACTGATATGAGTGCTCTGCTTTTCTGTAGTGGATGTTCCACTCATCGATATATGAATTATCTGTCCTGTTTAATTCAAACCGGAAATTTCCGGCAGGTTTTGAATTTATGCCATAAGTATCTATCTTCAGCTTGTCAAGTACAACCGGATGAGCTTTAACCGTTTGGGCACTGAATGAAACAAATTGATAGTCATCCTGCTCAACACCCAGTTGTTTATTAACTTCTTTGGCTACTTCCAGATGGTATGCTGTAAAAAATGTTGTTCCCAGGTCAAGGGGAACCCTGTCCGCTTCCTGATGATTCAAAACTCTTTCAACCCTTTGTCTGGATGTTAACATTAACTTTTCTCTCCTCGTTTAAAAATTATAGACAAGGGCAATCATCAGTAAAACCAAAACAGATATTAATGCTGCCCAGTCTCTGAAAGTTATTAAGTCTCTTTGCAATCTAGTTCTTTTAGCTCCTATTCTATAACCGCGGGCTTCCATGGCCAGGGCAAGTTCATCTGCTCTCCTGAAAGCGCTGATAAATAGCGGAACTATCAGGGGAACCATGCTTTTTGCTTTCCTGAATATAGAGCCAGTTTCAAAATCTGCTCCTCTGGACAGCTGGGCACGCATCAATCGCTGGCTTTCTTCCATCAGAGTAGGGATAAACCGTAAAGCAACGGCCATGATCATGGCCACTTCCTCTGTTGGTAAACCGAGGCGATTAAAGGGTTTTAAAAAATATCCCATGCCATACGTCAAAGATAGTGGGGTTGTCGTCAGCGTTACAAGCAGGGAAAAGAGAATGAGGGTAAAGAGGCGTGTTATTATGAAGATCCCCTGGGTTACTCCATCCGATTCAACTGTAACCGATCCGATTCTTAATAGTACCACTCCACCCTTGGTAAAGAAAAAATAAATAATCAGCGCAAAAAGAGCAATCATCATGATCGGTCTTAAGCTGCGCAAAAAGTAACGGAAAGGTATCTTTGAAATTGCAAAAAGCAGCAGGGCAAATATTAGCAGGATTAACAAACCTGTCATCGTCTGCATGGTGAAAAGCAAAACCAACATTGCGAGTAAAGTGATTATTTTCAATCGCGGGTTTAAAAGGTGAATGAAGCTCTCACCCGGCAGGTACTGACCAAGAGTAATACTACGGCTCATTTGCTATGCCACCTAAAAACCTTATTTATTTCATTCCTTGCATCGTCCAATGTGTATACTGCTGTTTTAACCGGCAAACCTTCTTTAGCAAGTTCATTCATCAGTTCTGAAAGAGCAGGCAACTCCAATCCTAAATCAAATAGTTCTTCTCTTTTTGAAAATACTTCGTTTCTGCTTCCTGACATGACAAGTTTGCCGTTATGAAGAACCAGAACTGTATCAGCCAGCGCGGCAGCTTCATCAAGATGATGGGTGGAGATAATTACAGTCAGGCCGCTTTCATGGTTAAGTTTTTCAAGAAGCCGAAATAAATTATTTTGTCCTGCCGCATCCAGCCCTGCAGTCGGTTCATCCAGAACCAGTACCTCTGGTTGAAGAGATAATACAGCTGCTACAGCAACAAGACGCTTTTGCCCGGCACTCAGTTGAAAAGGGTGATGGTCCATGTACTCCTCAGCATCCAGTCCAACTTTTTCCAGTGCCTCCACTACTCTGTTTCTGACATCCCCTTCAGGTAGTCCGAGGTTGCGCGGGGCAAAGGCTACTTCATCAAAAACAGTCTCAGAAAAAAATTGATCTTCGGGCATCTGAAATACAAGACCTATTCGCCGTCTCAGCAGAAGTAATTCATGTTTATCTGCACCGATTGCTTTATCCTCAAAATAAACTTGTCCGGAGGTGGGTTTGAGAAGTCCGTTTAAGTGCTGGATCAGGGTTGATTTGCCTGAACCGGATGGACCGATTAGCAAAGTAAAACAACCCTTCCCCAGGCTGAAAGAAATATCGCGAAGCGCCTCGGTGGCAAAGGGAGAACCGGGCATGTATGTATGGCTTAAATTTTTCGTTCCAATGAACATAAACTTTCAATCAACTCCCGGTTATGAAGCAGCATGGGTTTGAGTTGTAAACCATCCCGGCGAAGCGCTGCTGCAAGTTCCACTGCTGTAGTTCCTCTCAGACCTAAATTATGGAGCAGAGAAAGATCTGTTAGAACCTCTTGTGGAGAACCCTGAGTTACAATTGAACCATGATCAAGAAGGACTATCCGGTCAGCCAGGGCTGCTTCGGTAGGAAAATGGGTAACATGGACAATGGCAATACCGTGATCTCTGTTTAACGCTGCAACAGTCTTTAGAACTTCTCGCCGCCCGGCGGCATCAAGCATCGCAGTCGGCTCATCCATCAAGATACACCCCGGCTGCATGGCCAGAACCCCGGCAATTGCAACCCGCTGTTTTTCTCCGCCTGATAGCATATGCGGCGGTTGCTTCAGAACTCTGTCAAGACCCAGTTGGCTCGCAGCAGAATATACCCTCTCCCTGATCTCTTCGGTTGGCAAAGCCAGGTTTTCCGGGCCAAAAGCAATATCTTCCTCAACAGTAGTAGCAACAAGCTGATTATCTGGGTTTTGAAAAATCATCCCGCACCTGCGCCTTATCTCAGGCAACATTTCTTCATCAGCTGTAGAAATGCCCTCAACCAAGACCTCACCGGAGGAGGGAATCAGGAGGGCATTAAAAAGTTTCATTAAAGTAGTTTTTCCGGAACCATTGGGACCAATCAGGGCGACATATTCGCCCTTTTTAATAACCATATCAATTCCGGAAAGTGCAGGCGAAGATTCTGTCTCTTCTCCTGGATAATTATAAGATACTGCTTTCGCTTCAATAAAAATATCTTTTAGACCGGCCATTTTGTCAATCAGTCGGATACAAGCTCCAGGATGACCATCGGAGCACTGTCCCCACGTCTCGGTCCTTTCTGGATTATACGTGTGTAACCCCCGTCACGAGCTTCCATTTTAGGCCCGATTTTTTCAAAAAGGTTTGTTACAACATCTTCATCCAGTAAAAAGGCCAATGCCTGTCGGCGTGCATGCAGATCGCCTCTTTTGCCAAGTGTAATCATTTTCTCGGCCAGCGGGCGGATTGCGTTAGCTTTGGCAGCAGTGGTTTCTATTCTGCCGGATCGTAGAAAAGATGTAACCAGACCACGCAGCAGCGCTCGTCGGGGTCCACTTTTACGACTCAGTTTCTGGTATGGCATTCTAAACTTCCTCCTTGAAGGCTACTCTCCGCTCTTGTTAAAAGCAAAGCCCAATTCTTCAAGCTTTTGCTCCACTTCCTCAAGCGACTTTTTACCCAGGTTGCGTACTTTCATCATTTCATCTTCTGTCTTCCGCACCAGTTCGCCAACGGTATTTATTCCGGCCCTCTTCAGACAATTGTACGAACGCACAGAAAGATCAAGCTCCTCAATAGTCATGTCAAGCTTACGTTCGCGATCTTCTTCCTGACGATCAGAGGCAATCTCAACATCATCAACCTGTTCTGTAAGGTTAACAAACAGGGAGATATGGGTATTCAGTATTTTTGCAGCAAGGCTGATCGCTTCATCAGGCCGAATACTCCCATCAGTCCAAACCTCAAGGGTTAACTTATCATAGTCTGTTATCTGACCAACACGAGTATTCTCAACCTGGTAATTAATTTTTCGAATTGGCGAAAACATCGAATCAACAGGAATTACACCAATCGGCTGTTGTGCCATCTTATTACGTTCAGCCGGAACATATCCCCTTCCGTTTTGCGCAGTCATCTCAATGTATAACCTGGCATTTTCCTCAAGGGTACAGATGTGATGTTCACCATTTAAGATATCAACATCTGAAGGGGCATTGATATCCTGTGCGCGAACCGCTCCTGCTTTATCGGTATCGATAACCAGAGTTTGCGGTTCATCAGAGTGTATCTTCAGCGAAACTGCTTTCAGGTTTAAGATTATCTCAATGGTGTCTTCCAAAACTCCCGGTAAATTCGAGAATTCGTGTAATGCTCCGTCAAATTTCACATTGGTTATGGCCGCTCCGGGTAGCGATGAGAGCAAGATTCTGCGCAGCGCATTGCCCAGTGTTGTTCCATAGCCTCTCTCCAAAGGTTCCACAACAAAACGGCCGTAATTATTCTGATCACTCTTCTCAACAAATTCAATTTTCGGCTTTTCAATTTCAATCATAATTGATCCTGTTTACCCTCCTCGTTTGATATATTGAGGGTGCTATATACAATTAACGGGAATAAAGTTCGACGATTAAGTGCTCTGTTAAAGGAACATCTATCTCATCGCGCTGTGGAATCCTGATAATCCGACCTTCCAGTTTTTCATGATCCACTTCCAACCAGTCCACGGTTCCCTGCTGATCCCTTGCCTCAGCAATCAGTTTGAAAACTGGCTTATTTTTGCATTTATCCCGAACGGCAATAACATCTCCTACCCTCGTTAGGTATGAAGGTATGTCGACCTTACGACCATTAACCTGGAAGTGACCGTGATTGATCAGCTGCCTCGCTTCAGAACGTGACCTGGCCAGGCCTAAACGGTAAACTATGTTATCCAGGCGGCTTTCCAAAAGCTGCAGTAAAATTTCACCGGTAACACCTCTGCGGCGATCGGCTTCCTTAAAGTAACGGCGGAACTGCCTTTCCATAACTCCATATATACGGCGGGCCTTTTGCTTTTCACGCAGCTGCTGGCCGTACTCAGAAAACTTTTGACGGCCCTGACCGTGTTCTCCCGGTGGGTATGCGTGACGCACCACCCCGCATTTATCAGAATAGCAGCGATCCCCTTTTAAATAAAGTTTATCTTTTTCTCTGCGGCATAAACGACAAACTGCTCCTGTATGGCGTCCCATATTGGTTTATGTTACACCTCCTTCTAAAAATAACTAAACTCGCCGCCTTTTAGGCGGACGGCAACCGTTATGCGGAATCGGAGTTACATCTTTAATAGCATTAACTTCGAGTCCTGCAGCCTGAAGTGAACGAATAGCCGCTTCACGACCGGCTCCCGGCCCTTTTACAAATACTTCTACCTGTCTCATGCCGTGTTCCATGGCTACCTTGGCAGCAGCTTCGGCAGCGAGCTGAGCGGCAAAAGGAGTTGATTTACGCGAGCCCTTGAATCCCACATTTCCGGCGCTGGACCAGGAAATGCTGTTTCCGTCCACATCGGTTATACTGATAAATGTATTGTTAAAGGTTGATTTAATATGAGCAACCCCGCGTTCAATATTTTTTCTTTCACGACGTTTGGTGCGGGTAGTTTTTTTCTTAACCAATTTTCACCAGTTCCTCCCTTCTAGGGTCATCCTATTTCTTACGGCGGATACCGACTGTTTTGCGCGGGCCTTTGCGAGTCCGGGCATTATTCTTCGTTTTTTGTCCCCGAACCGGCAGACCACGTCTGTGCCTGATTCCGCGGTAGCAGCCAATTTCGACCAGTCGTTTGATGTTAAGAGCCACCTCACGACGCAAGTCACCTTCGACGTTATAGTTTTTATCGATAAATTCACGCAGCCGTCCGAGCTCATCCTCGGTTAAATCTTTTACCCTGGTTTCGGGACTAACCCCGGTATGTGACAGGATATCTGCCGCTCTGCTTATACCGATTCCGTAAATATAGCTCAGCGCAACTGCTACTCGTTTGTCACGCGGTAAGTCTACACCTGCAATTCTGGCCAATCGATTAACACCTCCTTAAATAAAGTCCCCCTGTTGTTTTCTGCTTCAGCATAAGCCAGGTAATTCACGCTTAGCCCTGTCTCTGCTTGTGCTTCGGGTTCTGGCAGATAATAACAACCCTACCCTTACGCCGAATTATCTTACATTTTTCACACATTTTTTTTACTGAGGGCCTCACCTTCATGATAACCAGTCCTCCTTATTACTTGTAACGGTAGGTAATGCGCCCCCGAGTTAAATCGTAAGGCGATAGCTCAACCAATACCCTGTCACCCGGCAGAATTCGGATAAAATTCATCCGGATTTTTCCGGATACATGAGCCAGAACCTTGTGCCCATTTTTCAGCTCAACCCTGAACATGGCGTTTGGCAATGGTTCGACTACAGTACCTTCCACTTCAACAACATCTTTTTTCTTGCTCATGCTACCAGTTAAACCTCCTCCTCGGGTGACCCGGCCACCGGAACTACTTCTTTTAAATATTTGGCAATTTGATTGTCATCCATACTTTCCGGATCCGTCATGTCTCCCAGATCTGCCCGGCGCTCATAGTGTTGAAGATGAGCCTTATTTTTCTTCTTAGGACGGGCGACAGGCTTACTGCGCCCATTGACCAGTAATACATAATTTTGTTCAATTTCTTTAAGCACCAGGTAATGCTTATTTTTATCGCGACCGGCAAGTGAACGGACCAATTGCCCCGGTTTTAACTCTGCCAATTACTCCGCCCCCCTAATTCAGGTTTGAAGAGGTAAGTACCTCCGGGCCGTTTTCACCCAATGCCACAGTATGCTCAAAGTGAGCAGACAAGCTGCCATCAGCTGTTACAACCGTCCACTGATCTTCAAGAACTTTCACTTCCCAGCTACCGTGATTAACCATCGGTTCAATAGCCAGTACAATTCCCTGCTGCAACCGTGGTCCTCTCCCCGGTAAACCGAAATTCGGAACCTGGGGTTCTTCATGCATCTCTTCCCCAATGCCGTGACCGACATAGTTACGGACTACCGAAAAGTGATTTTGTTCCACAAAAGTCTGCACTGCATGCGATATATCAGAAAGCCTCCGGCCTTCTTTCATCGCCCCGATTGCTTTCTGCAGGGAACCCCTGGTAACATCTATCAGGCTTTGAGCTTCAGAGGATATCCGGCCAACCGGAAAGGTTGCCGCAGCATCTCCGTAATACCCATTTAAACGGACACCAACGTCAATGCTGATTATATCGCCCTCGTTAAGCTTACGCAACCCGGGAATCCCATGCACAACTTCATTATTAATCGATGTGCAAATTGATGCGGGGAAATTATGATATCCCAGAAAAGCCGGTTCTGCATTGTACTTGCGGATACATTTTTCCGCAATCTTATTCAGCATAGCGGTGGGTATGCCAACTTTAACTGCAGTTTCAAGTTCATCAAGTACTTCAGCTACTATCTTACCCGCTTCTCTCATCAATTGTATTTCCCGCAACGATTTCAGTTTGATCATAATGATCTCTATTTCATGAATCCGCGATAACTTCGCATCAACATGTGACTTTCAATCTGTTTAAAAGTCTCAAGAACCACACCAACAACAATGATCAGCCCGGTTCCTCCAAAAATAATATTCATCCCTGTTACCCGTTCCAGGATGATCGGAAATACTGCGATGAAGGCCAATGAGAATGCTCCTGCTGTTGTCAGCCTGGATGTTACCCGGGCCAGATAATCAGCCGTTGGCCGTCCCGGCCTGAGCCCGGGAATGAAGCCGCCGTACTTTTTAATATTCCCGGCGACCTGGAATGGATCAAACTGTACTGCCGTATAAAAATAGGTAAAGAGAATAATCAGGATCATATATAAAACCAGGTTCAGGTTTGTGCCCCATCCCAGACTGGCAGCAATTCTCTGCGCAATCGGATGCTGTATAAAGCTGACCAGTGTCTGCGGAAAGCTTAGAATAACCGAGGCAAAAATAACCGGAATAACCCCTGCCTGGTTAACTTTCATCGGAATATGAGTTGCCTGCCCGCCATACATGCGCCGGCCGACTACCCGTTTGCTGTACTGAACATTAATCCTCCGCTGACCCTGATCCAGACCGATAATTCCAATAATCAAGAACAGCAGCATGACAATAACCACGATAATAACCAGGAGGTTAATCTGACCAAAGCGGTATTGTTCAGCAGCCAGAGCAACACCAATCGGAAAACCGGCAACAATCCCGGCAAATATGATCAGAGATATGCCATTACCAATTCCCTTTTCGGTAATCAATTCACCCATCCACATCAGAAAAGCAGTTCCCGCAGTCAATGAGATGATAATCGTCGCATAGGAAAGTAAAGATTTATCCAGAACAGCTTCTCCGGCAATCAATGTTGATAAACCGAGCGCCTGGATTACCGCTATTACGACTGTTCCGTAACGGGTAATCTGTGAAATTTTCTTCCGCCCCTCAGGACCTTCCTGACTCCACTCTTTAAGCTTCGGAATAACAATCGTCAGCAGGTTCATGATAATGGAAGCATTAATATAAGGCATAATGCCCAGGGCAAATATGGTAAAATTGGCCAGGTTACCGCCACCGATAATATTTACAAAGCCAAAAATGGTATCCTGCTGGAAGAATTCAGCCAGCCGGGATGGATCTACCCCGGGTACGGGGATCGCTGATCCAACCCTGAAAACCACGAACATGGCCAGGGTAAAGAGGATACGTTCTCTGAGTTCTTTTATCCTCCAAGCTGTACGAACTGTTTCCAGCAATTTAAATCACCTCTGCCTTTCCGCCAGCTGCTTCAATCTTCGCCTGGGCTTGTTTGCTAAAATGATGAGCATGGATTTCAAGTTTTCGGTCCAGTTCACCGTCCCCAAGGATTTTCAAAGGATAGGTAAGGTTTTTCAGCAGACCTTTTTCCAGTAAAAGTTCCGGAGTAATAACGGTACCTTCATCAAACGCATTTAAGCTATCGATATTTACAATATTCCATTTTTTCTTAAATATATTGGTAAATCCGCGCTTTGGCAGGCGCTGGAAATAAGGCATCTGGCCGCCTTCGAATCCACGGCGGATTCCGGAACCCGAACGGGACTTCTGTCCTTTCTGTCCCCGGCCTGCAGTTTTGCCCAAACCCGAAGCTATACCTCTTCCTTTACGTTTAGCCGCTTTCCTGGCTCCCTCAGGAGGCCTTAATTCGTGTAAACGCATCGGCTACACCTCCCTCTATACCGCTTCTTAGATCATTTACTTTCTTCAACATGTACCAGGTAATCAATAGTTTTAGCCATCCCTCTGATCGCATCAGTGTCATCATGTTCGACTGTCTGGCCGATTTTTTTAAGACCGAGTGCCGCTACAGTGCGGCGATGTTTCGGTTTGCGGGCCAAAGGACTGCGGACCAGGGTAATTAATAATTTTTTTGCCATAGCTGTTTACTCTCCTTAACCGAGCAACTTCTCCACTTCAATGCCACGTAGAGAACTGACTTCTTCAGCTCTTCTCAGCGACTTCAAACCTTCAATAGTTGCATTTACAATATTTATCGCATTGGCCGAGCCGAGGGACTTTGTCAGAATATCCCTTACTCCTGCCAACTCCAAGACAGCACGAACAGGTCCGCCGGCTATAACACCGGTACCTTCTGACGCAGGCTTTAAAAGCACTTTGCCAGCACCGAATCTGCCGGTGATGGGATGGGTAATTGTCGTTCCAACCATGGGCACACGGATCAGGTTTTTCTTGGCATCTTCTATACCTTTACGGATTGCTTCCGGCACTTCGCCGGCTTTTCCCATTCCGGCTCCGACTACTCCATTTTGATCACCGACAACGACCAGGGCACTAAAGCTAAAGCGCCTTCCACCTTTAACTACCTTGGCCACACGGTTGACCTGGACTACCTTCTCTACTAATTCCTGTGATGGTTCGATCTTCGACACCCCTGTGATTCCCCCTTTCTAGAAGTTTAACCCCGCTTCGCGGGCTCCTTCTGCCAATTCTTTTACTCGTCCATGGAACAAGTAACCTCCACGGTCAAAAACAACACTTTTAATACCCTTTTCCACAGCCCTCTGAGCCACCAGAGTACCGACTTTTCGGGCTGCTTCACGGTTACCACCTTTAGACAGCTCCGAACGAAGTTGGGGATCCAGACTGGAGGCAGCAGCCAGGGTTTTTCCAGACTGATCATCAATCACCTGGGCATAAATATGGTTGATGCTGCGGAAAACATTTAACCGGGGACGTTCCGGAGTGCCGCTAACTTTCACGCGTACTCTACGATGACGCCGTTTCCGGCTGATCTGTCTTATTTTTATATTAGGCACAGTTCTTTACACCTCCAGGTGACTATTTGCCAGATTTACCAACCTTCTGGCGCACTTTTTCATTCTCATAACGAATACCCTTCCCCTTGTAAGGCTCGGGTGGGAAAGTTCCGCGTATAACTGCAGTCAGGTTCCCTACCTTCTGTTTATCTATCCCCTTAACTATAATTTTGGTTGCACTGGGGACTTCGATCTCAATATCCTTACCGGGATCGAAAACAACCGGATGTGAAAAACCAATATTGAGAACAAGTTTGTTACCCTGAAGCGCAGCTTTGTAACCCACGCCAACCAGTTCAAGCGTCCGGCTATAGCCTTCGGTAACCCCTTCAATCATATTCGCAATCAATGAACGGGTCAGGCCATGCAGCGCTCTATGCTGCGGGCTGTCGGTCGGTCTCTTAACATTGATAAATCCATTTTCCTGCTCAATAATCATATCTGCTGGCAGTTCCTGATTGAGCTGCCCTTTCGGACCTTTAACAGCAATATTCTGCCCGTCAATCTTTACCTCGACCTTGTCGGGTACAGCGACAGGCTTTCTGCCGGTTCGAGACATCGGTGAACCTCCTTGCTATGCTACCAGATATAGCATAAGACTTCTCCGCCTGTGCCGGTTTCCCGGGCCTGGCGGTCACTCATTAAGCCCTGTGAAGTTGAAATAACGGCTATTCCTAACCCTCCAAGAACTTTGGGCAGTTCGTCTTTTTTCGCATAAACCCTCAGGCCAGGCTTACTGATCCTTTTCAGACCACTGATAATCCTCTCCTGATTGGGTCCATACTTTAAGTGAACACGCAAGACACCCTGCTTGTCATCCTTAATAAATTCATAATCCTTGATAAACCCTTCCTGCTTCATTATAGCTGCAATAGAGCGTTTCACATTTGAAGCAGGGATTTCGACAGTTTTATGCCGCACATTATTTGCATTGCGTAAACGTGTCAGCATATCGGCAATCGGATCTGTCATCATTGGCAGTAATAACCTCCTCTCATTCTTTCACCATCTACCAACTGGCTTTTTTAACCCCCGGAATTTTTCCTTCGTTGGCCAGATGACGAAAGCAAAGGCGGCACAGGCCGAATTTACGTAAGTAAGCCCTCGGTCGGCCGCAGATGTGGCAACGATTATAGCTGCGGACTGCAAATTTGGGCTCTCTCTTGGCCTTGGCGATTAATGATTTCTTGGCCATCCTTTCCCTCCTCTTAACCTCTCGCTGAACTTACAGCTTTAAGCTGCTTTGAATGGCATGCCCATCAAAGTTAAAAGTTCGCGTGCTTCTTCATCAGTCTCGGCAGAAGTCACTATGGTGATATCCATACCGAGAATTTTTTCTACCTTGCTGTACTCAATTTCCGGGAAAATTAACTGTTCTTTGATACCAACGGTAAAGTTTCCCCGACCATCAAACGAGTGCGGTGAAATTCCCCTGAAATCCCTGACCCTGGGTAATGCAATGCTGAAAAACTTGTCCAGAAAGTCATACATCCGGATACCTCTCAGAGTCACCTTGCAGCCAATCTGATTTCCTTCACGCAATTTAAAGCTGGCAACAGACCGACGTGCACGGGTGATAATCGGCATCTGGCCGGTTATAATCGAGAGATCGTTTACCGCTGCATCGAGTATTTTCGGGTTATCTTTACCTTCACCCAGGCCCATATTGATTACAACTTTTTCAATTTTTGGCGCCTGCATTAAGCTTTTATAAGCGAACTGCTTGGCCAGAGCGGGCCTTACTTCTTCAAGATATTTCTGCTTCATTCTTGACATGTTAACGCATTAACCCTCCTTACTTATCCAGCGATTCGTCGCACTTCCGGCAGATTCTAACCCTTTTACCATCAGCAAGAATTTTTTTGCCAACGCGGGTCGGTTTACTGCAAGCCGGGCAGACAACCATAACTTTCGATGCCGGGAATGCCGCTTCCATCTCCCTTATTCCCCCCTGGGGAACCTTACGGGTCGGTTTAGCATGCTTCTTGATAATGTTAACCCCTTCCACCTTTACCCGGCCAAGGCGGGGAAAAGTGGCGATCACTTTCCCTTTTTTACCTTTATCTTTGCCGGAGAGGACTAATACTTTATCCCCCCGACGAACTGACATTTTTTTTATTTCCACCGGTTATTCGCCACCTCCATACTGAACATCTAAATCACTTCAGGCGCCAGGGAAACAATCTTCATAAATTCTTTATCCCTCAGCTCACGGGCAACGGGGCCGAAAATACGTGTTCCCCGTGGATTATTCTGTTCATTAATAATAACTGCTGCGTTTTCATCGAAATGGATATGGGATCCGTCTTTGCGGGTAAGCCGGCTTCTTGTCCGCACGATAACAGCCCTGACCACTTCACCTTTTTTAACCACTCCACCCGGGGTGGCTTCCTTGACCGAAGCAACAATTATATCGCCGATTCGGCCTGATTTGCGCTTCGATCCTCCCAAGACCCTGATACAGAGGATCTTTTTAGCTCCCGAGTTGTCAGCTACATTTAAGATGGTTTCGCTTTGAATCATCGTTGCCTCTCCTTTCATCCCCTTTCCGACAGGCTATTCGGAAAGAGAATCTACAGCTTCGAACGCTGAACGATTTCCACCAGGGTCCACCTTTTATCTTTACTCAAGGGCCTGGTTTCCATGATCTTGACAATGTCTCCTACTCGGGATTCGTTTGTTTCATCATGAAATTTATACTTTTTGGTTCTGCGGATGATTTTGCCGTACAAGGGATGGCGGGTTACTCTATCAACCGCAACCACCCTGGTTTTATCCATCTTGTCACTAACGACGCGACCACTGCGAACCTTACGTTTTAAATTATCCAAACCAATGGGCCTCCCTTCCTCATCAGGCTCAGCTTAGGGCCCGTTCCCTGAGCACGGTTTTAACCCGGGCAATACTGTGGCGGACCTCTTTAATACGCATTACATTTTCCAACTGACCGGTGGCTTGCTGGAAACGAAGGTTAAAAAGCTCATCTTTCAACTCTTTTACTTTCTCTTCCAGTTCCTCTTCATTAAGTTCACGGACATCTTTTATTTTCATTCAGATACACCACCCGCTTCAGTTCTTTTAATAAACTTTGTTTTAATCGGTAATTTATTAGCCGCCAGGCGCAGTGCCTCTTTGGCAATTTCTTCACTTACACCAGCCAGTTCAAACATGACCCGGCCCGGTTTCACTACAGCAACCCAGTATTCGGGCGAACCTTTACCTTTACCCATTCGGGTTTCAGCAGGTTTTTCAGTAACCGGCTTGTCAGGAAAGATGCGGATCCATACTTTTCCGCCCCTTTTGATAAACCTGGTCATGGCAATACGTGCTGCTTCAATTTGTTGACTTGTAATCCAGGAAGGCTCAAGAGCCTGCATTCCGAATTCACCAAACTGTACTACCGTGCCGCCTTTAGCCCGGCCTTTCATCCGGCCGCGATGCTGACGGCGAAATTTAACCCGCTTAGGCATTAACATCTGCGTCTACCTCCTCTGCAGGCTTCCCTACGCTTGGCTTTGAGGGTAGGATCTCACCTTTGTAAATCCACACTTTTACCCCAATCCGTCCATAAGTTGTCCGGGCTTCGGTAAATCCGTAGTCGATATCTGCACGCAGTGTCTGGAGCGGTACCGTTCCTTCATGATAACTCTCATTACGAGCCATCTCAGAACCACCCAATCTGCCACTGCAGGCGATTTTTACTCCTTTGGCTCCGTTTCGCATAGCCCGGAATACAGCTTGCTTCATAGCTCTTCTGAATGCGATGCGCCTTTCAAGCTGCTGAGCAACGCTTTCAGCCACCAGGAACGCATCCAATTCCGGTTTCTTAATTTCAATAATATTTAAGTGCACTTTTTTATCTGTCATCGCTTCCAACTGTTTGCGCAGATCTTCTACTCCCACGCCACCACGGCCAATTACCATTCCTGGTTTGGCAGTATGGATGTTAATCCTAAGGTTGTTGGCTGCCCTTTCGATCTCTATCCGGGACAACGATGAACCTGCAAGGGTTTTCTGGATATAATTACGGATCTTCAGATCTTCATGAAGTAAATCTTTATAGTTTTTTCCGGCAAACCAGCGAGCATCCCAATCGCGAATGATACCGATCCGGAAACCGATGGGGCTTACTTTTTGTCCCACAACTAGACCCCCTTTCTCTCTTTGACTACAACCGTAATATGGCTGGTCCGTTTTAATATCAGGAAACGTCTTCCCCTGGCTCGTGGTTGAACACGTTTCAGGGTTGGCCCTTCATCAACATAGGCCTGATCGATATAGAGCGTTCCCCGTTTCATTTCCAAATTATTCTCGGCATTAGCTGCCGCAGAATTAACCACCTTGGTCACCACCGAAGCGGCACGCCTCGGGGTATAGCGCAGTATACTCAAGGCTTCATCGATATCTTTATTGCGAATGAGGTCAACAACAGCCCTCGCCTTACGCGGCGCCAGGCGCACGTAACGGGCCTGTGCTTTTGCTTCCATAAGTCTTTCTGCCTCCTCTGCTCTACTTCAAAGTCGTAGAGCGTTCGGTATGGTGCCCGTGCCCCCGGAAGGTTCGGGTTGGGGCGAATTCGCCCAGTTTGTGTCCAACCATATCTTCACTTATATAGACTGGAACATGACGTCGACCGTCGTGAACAGCTATTGTATGACCAACCATGTCAGGAAAGATGGTTGAACGGCGGGACCAGGTTTTTATAACCTTTTTCTCTCCCTTATCGTTCATCTGTTCAATCTTTTTCATCAAGCTGGCCTCGACATAGGGACCTTTTTTCAGTGAACGCGACAATTATACAACCTCCCTTTCAGTCGAAAAGAAACCGGTTTTACTTAAGAGCCCCGGATACTCTTTCCGGCTACTTCTTACGGCGACGGACAATAAGTTTATCCGAATCCTTATTCTTCTTACGTGTTTTATATCCAAGTGTCGGTTTACCCCAGGGGGTTACCGGCCGCTTGAGTCCAATCGGTGCCTTTCCTTCTCCACCACCATGAGGGTGGTCACAGGGGTTCATAACCGAACCGCGGACTGTCGGGCGCTTGCCCATCCAGCGGCTGCGGCCTGCTTTACCGATCGTCAGGTTCTCATGCTCAATATTGCCAATCTGGCCGATAGTTGCCCTGCAATCAAGGCGAACCAGGCGTACTTCTCCGGAAGGCAGGCGGATATGCCCCATATCGCCTTCCTTTGCTGCCAGCTGAGCAGCAGTACCTGCAGAGCGGGCCAGTTGACCGCCATAACCCTGTTTCAACTCAATATTGTGGACATAAGTACCGACCGGTATAGAGCGAAGCGGCATGGCATTTCCGGGCCTTACTTCTACTTTATTGCCGGACATTACTGTTTGGCCATCTCTTAATCCAAGCGGAGCAAGTATATATCGCTTTTCACCATCGGCATAATGCAGCAGGGCAATATTGGCCGAACGGTTCGGATCATACTCGATACCGGCTACTTTTGCCGGAATATCATCTTTATTCCGCTTGAAATCAATAATCCGGTAGCTGCGCTTATGGCCGCCGCCTTGATGCCGGACAGTAATCCTTCCATAGGAGTTACGACCGGCTTTTTTACTCAGCGGGGCCAGAAGTGATTTTTCCGGCTCCTGCTTGGTAATCTCTTCAAATGTTGAAACGGTGGCAAACCGCCGCCCCGGCGAAGTGGGTTTAAAACGTTTAACAGCCATTTAGTATTCCCTCCTTCTACTAGCGGCTTTCAAACAGCTCAATCGGTTTGCTGCCTTCGGCCAGAGTGATTACTGCTTTTTTCCAACTGGGCTGCTTACCTGCAGGGTAACGACCCAGACGTTTCATCTTGCCCTTAAAATTAGCAGTATTCACTGCCTGTACCTTGACATCAAATATCTCTTCAAGAGCACGTTTGATCTCAATTTTGTTCGCTTTGCCCGAAACGACAAAGGTATACTTGTTTTCTTCCATCAGGTCGGAAGATTTTTCACTAACCAGAGGACGGATTATAATATCTCTTACATCTTTCATCCGCCAAACACCTCCTCAACCTGCTGCAGCGCTTCCTTGCTCATAACCAGGTAATTATAAGTAAGCAGATCAAGCACGTTCAGTTGACGGGCTAAAATTGTCTTGACCTTGGGCAGGTTGCGGGCTGACTTTATAATATTTACATCAGGATTGACATTTACAATCAGGGCTCCACCGCATACCTTCAGGTGCTCAAGCAAGGAAACCATTTTCTTGGTTTGCGGAGTGTCGATGGCAAAATTATCTACAACAAGAAGCTTGCCTTCGGCCAGCTTTTCGCTGAGAGCTGATTTCAATGCAGCCTGACGCATTTTTTTCGGCACCTTTGTACTAAAATCGCGCGGCTGAGGACCAAATGTCACGCCTCCGCCTGCCCATAACGGTGAGCGGGTACTCCCATGACGGGCCCGACCCGTCCCTTTTTGCGGCCACGGTTTGCTTCCGCCGCCCCTTACTTCACTGCGATCTTTGCTCGAAGCGGTACCAAGCCTGCGCCTTGCCGCCTGCGAAACAGCCGTTTGATGAATCGCTCCCATTTTGAGAGGGACCTCAAAAATGCTTGCCTGAAGTTCTATTTCATCGACCTGCTCGCCATCTTTATTGTAAAGTGATATTTTAGGCATGCTCAGGGCATCTCCTTTCTCTGCGCTATCCATTTACTTAACTAGCTTTTTACTGATTCTTTAACTTCTACCAGGCCGCCTTTGGGGCCGGGCACAGAACCTTTAACCAGCAGAATGTTTTTTTCTGCATCAGCTTCAACAACGAACAGACGTTGGACTGTTCTCCGCCATCCGCCCATCCTACCTGGAAGCAAACGTCCTTTAAAAACCCTTGCCGGAGCAACAGCTCCCAGCGATCCAGGCCCACGGTGGTAATGCGATCCGTGTGTTTTAGGCCCTCTGCTGAAGCCAAGCTTTTTAATTGATCCTGCAAAACCCTTTCCCCTGGCGATTGCGCTGACATCAACATAGTCTCCTGCCGAGAAAGAATCTGCTTTAATTTCCTGTCCCGGGGTATACCCGGACGAATCATCGACCCTGAATTCGCGTAAATAGCGCAACGGCTTGACCTTTGCCTGCTGAAAGTGCCCTTTCAGCGGGCGGTTAACCCTCTGCTCTTTTTTATTCGTAAACCCAAGCTGGATGCTGTTATAACCATCTTTGTCCATGTTCTTAACCTGAACCACATGGCAAGGACCTGCTTCCAGAACGGTTACCGGAACAACGCGACCGTTTTCATCATATACCTGGGTCATCCCGACTTTACGTGCTAAAATTGCTTTTGTCATAATCAATACACCTCCCGCCTATCAGCTAGAGCTTAATCTCAATGTCAACACCGGCAGGCAAATCAAGCCGCATTAAAGCGTCAATTGTCTTTGGTGTTGGTTCAAGTATGTCAATCAGGCGCTTATGTGTGCGCATTTCGAATTGCTCCCGGGAGTCTTTGTATTTATGCGGCGCCCGAATGACCGTGTAAAGGCTTCTCTCTGTCGGTAAAGGTACCGGTCCGGATACATCAGCTCCGGTACGGCGCGCCGTTTCAACTATCTTACCGGCAGACTGATCAAGCAATTGGTGATCAAAAGCTCTTAATCTGATCCTGATTTTTTGGTTAGCCATGGACGAATCCTCCTTATCGCCTGATTAAATCAGAGCTGCTCTGTAAAAATTCCCCGGTTAACCCGGCAACCTTTTACTTCATCGCTTTTTAACATCTTTTATATTAGGCAGTGATACCGGTAACCACGCCGGCGCCGACGGTGCGGCCGCCTTCACGGATAGCAAAGCGGACACCTTCTTCTATAGCGATCGGGGTGATCAGTTCTATATCCATATTCACATTGTCACCGGGCATAACCATTTCCATCCCTTCGGGGAGGGTAATCGTTCCGGTAACGTCGGTGGTCCTGAAGTAGAACTGCGGACGGTAACCCTGGAAAAACGGGGTGTGACGACCGCCTTCTTCTTTCTTCAATACATATACTTCCGCTTTAAACTTCGTGTGCGGGTTGATTGTGCCCGGCTTGGCCAATACCTGGCCCCTTTGAACCGATTCACGGTCTATCCCGCGCAGAAGCACTCCAATGTTGTCGCCCGCTTCGGCATAGTCCATCAGCTTGCGGAACATCTCTACTCCGGTGGCTACAGTCTTGCGGGAACGCTCGTTAAATCCTACTATCTCTACTTCGTCGCCGACTTTAATCTGTCCGCGCTCAACACGGCCGGTAACCACTGTGCCACGACCGGTAATCGAAAATACGTCTTCGATCGGCATCGAAAAAGGCTTGTCCTTCTCTCGCTCAGGCATCGGTATGTAGGTGTCCAGTGCGTCAATCAGTTCCCAGATCGGCTTGCAGCATTCACATTCGCGTCCGCCACAGCCGCATTCACCGGCTTTGAGGGCTGAACCCACGATCACCGGAGTGTCGTCTCCGGGAAATTCATACTCACTTAGCAAATCTCTTACTTCCATCTCCACTAATTCTAATAGCTCAGGATCGTCTACCATGTCTGCTTTGTTCATAAATACTACAATATAGGGCACGCCTACCTGGCGGGACAGTAAAATGTGTTCCCGGGTCTGCGGCATCGGCCCGTCTGCTGCCGATACTACCAGTATCGCTCCGTCCATCTGCGCCGCTCCGGTAATCATGTTCTTCACATAGTCCGCGTGTCCGGGACAGTCCACGTGCGCATAGTGGCGATTCTCACTCTCATACTCCACGTGCGCTGTCGCTATGGTAATCCCTCTTTCTTTCTCTTCCGGAGCCTTGTCAATCTCGTCAAATGACGTCTTCTGCGCAAATCCGGCACTCGATAAACAGTAGGTCATCGCCGCCGTCAAAGTCGTCTTGCCGTGGTCCACGTGACCAATCGTCCCTACGTTAACATGCGGTTTCGTCCGCTCAAACTTCTTCTTTGCCAACTAAATGCACCTCCAACTATTAATAAGCAACACTCTGAGTAATAATTTTTTGAGCTATGCTCTGCGGTACTTCTTCGTACCGGTAAAACTCCATATTATATACCCCACGACCCTGGGTATGTGATCGTAACTCGGTGGCATAACCGAAAATTTCTGATAAGGGAACCACTCCCCGAACTACCTGCTGACCGCTCTTAAGTTCCGTTCCTAAAATCCTGCCGCGCCTTCCTGTAAAGTCACCGATAATGTCTCCCAAATATTCTTCAGGCGCTGAAACTTCTACTTTCATAACCGGTTCCAACAGTACAGGTGTTGCCTTTGCCAGCGCTTTTTTAAGAGCTTTTGAGCCAGCTATACGGAATGCAAGTTCTGAAGAATCAACTTCATGGTAAGAACCGTCATAGAGCACGACCTTGATGTCAACAACCGGGTAACCGGCCAGCACTCCGTTCAAAGCAGCTTCTTTCAGACCGTCCTCAACAGATCCGATGAATTCTTTCGGTATGGCTCCACCGACAATTTTGTTCTCAAAAACAAATCCGCCGCCTGGTTCAAGGGGTGAAACCTCGATGAGAACATGTCCATACTGACCACGACCTCCGGATTGACGTACAAACTTACCTTCTGCTTTTGTCTCGCCCTGAATAGTTTCTTTATAGGCAACCTGAGGTTTACCAACATTTGCCTGAACCTTGAATTCCCTTAACAGGCGGTCAACAATAATTTCCAGGTGAAGTTCACCCATACCGGAGATAATCGTCTGACCTGTTTCTTTGTCCGAATGGATCTGGAATGTAGGATCTTCTTCGGCCAGATGCTGCATTGATACGGTCATCTTATCCTGGTCCGCTTTGGTTTTCGGTTCAATGGCCACCGAAATAACCGGTTCCGGAAATTGAATATTTTCCAGAATGATCTGCTTATCCAGGGCACAAAGCGTGTCACCGGTGCTGATCTCCTTCGGACCAATAATAGCCACAATATCTCCAGTCTTGATGCTATTAATCTCTTCCCGGAAATTAGCATGCATCCGGATTAACCTTCCAATTCGCTGGCGTTTCTGACGGGTAGCATTATAGACGACCGAACCCTTATCAAGTTTACCCGAATAAACCCGGGCAAAAGCAAGCTTTCCAACAAAAGGATCGACCATTATTTTAAATACCAGCGCCGCAAAGGGAGCATCATTAGAAGGAAGGCGAAAATCTTCCGCGCCGCTTACCGGATTAAAGCCTTTAACTGCACCGACATCAACCGGTGAAGGCAGGTAATTGATCACGGCATCTAAAAGCAGCTGCACTCCTTTGTTTCGGTATGAAGAACCACAGAGAACAGGGACTAACCCGTGATGAATGGTCGCCTTGCGCAGGGCACGGTAACATTCGGCAGGGGTGATCTCTTCTCCGCTGAAATATTTTTCCATCAATTCATCATCATAATCGGCAACGGTTTCCAGGATCTTCTCCCGGTAATCAGCAACTTTTTCCTTCATTCCATCCGGAATGTCCGATTCGGTGCTTCTCGTTCCGAGATCATCTTCATAAATAATGGCACGCATGGTTATCAGGTCAACTACCCCTGAAAAATTGCCTTCTTCCTCTATTGGTAACTGAATTGGAAGGGCATGTGCATGAAGCCGTTCCTGCAGCTGACGCAAAACATTATAGAAATCTGCACCTACTGCATCCATCTTGTTGATATATGCCAGACGGGGAACATGGTAACGATCGGCCTGGCGCCAAACTGTTTCCGACTGCGGCTCAACGCCACCTTTGGCACAGAAGATAGCCACCACTCCATCAAGAACCCGCATCGATCTTTCAACTTCGACTGTAAAGTCCACGTGCCCGGGCGTGTCGATAATGTTAATTAAGTGATCGCGCCAACGGCAGGATGTAGCTGCAGAGGTAATTGTAATACCACGTTCCTGTTCCTGGGCCATCCAGTCCATGGTAGCGGTTCCTTCGTGAACTTCTCCAAGCTTATGAAGACGACCAGTATAGAATAATATTCTTTCGGTCGTTGTTGTTTTACCCGCATCGATGTGGGCAGCAATACCGATATTCCTGATCTCGCTTAATTGTGCTTCCTTGCTCATGTCATCCCTCCTCTCCTAAATAACGGGATGCAACTACCAGCGGTAATGGGCAAAAGCCTTATTTGCTTCAGCCATTTTATGTGTATCTTCTTTTTTCTTAATAGAGTTACCAGCTCCGTTGGCTGCATCCATAAATTCTCCGGCCAGACGCTGGGCCATAGTTTTTTCTCCGCGAGCCCGAGCATAACTGATTAACCAGCGGATAGCAAGGATATTTTTCCGGTTAGTACTAACTTCAATAGGTACCTGGTAGGTAGCACCACCAACCCTGCGGGGTTTTACTTCCAATACCGGAGATACATTGCGAATGGCTGTTTCAAATACTTCATTCGGTTCCTTGCCGGTTTTATCCTTAATTATGTTAAAAGCATCGTATATAATTTCCTGGGCAGATCCTCTTTGTCCGTCAAACATCAATTTATTGATAAACCTTGTTACCAGTTTGCTGTTATAGACCGGATCCGGTAAAATATCCCGCTTTGGTACTGAGCCTTTTCGTGGCATTTTAGATCACCATCTCCTTACAAAATTACTGCGTTTTCGGCCTTTTAGTGCCGTACTTCGAACGCCCCTGAGCCCTGTTTTCCACACCGGCTGCATCGAGAGCGCCTCTTACCAAGTGATAACGTACACCCGGTAAGTCCTTAACACGGCCTCCCCTGACCAAAACAACTGAGTGTTCCTGCAGGTTATGCCCAATACCGGGAATATAAGCTGTAACTTCGATTCCATTTGTCAGGCGGACTCTGGCAATTTTACGTAAGGCCGAGTTCGGCTTTTTCGGGGTTGTTGTTGAAACGCGGGTGCAGACACCCCTTTTCTGCGGAGAACTATCCAATGCCGGAGCAGAAGATTTCTTGGTCATCTGCTTGCGACCCTTACGAACTAATTGATTAATTGTCGGCATCAGTCCACCTCCTTTAACATTCTGTGATTGCAGCTGCTGCTGCCTTAACTTTTATGCCGCAGAGTTTGCCCAATTCAAGCATTGTGTTAATATACTGCGGCTCTAATTTCTTCTCTTTACAGAGATCAATAACAGGCTGGATTACTTTATCCTCGGCATCTCTGGCTAGAAAAACGTGGCTTACTTCGTCTTTTTCCAGGGCTTTAATCGTCTGCTTGGTGCCAACGACTTTATGCCGGGCGTTGACTAATAATTCTTCCAACAGCAAGTAACACCTACCTCATTGCCAAAACCTTCAAAATGAGAAGCTTTTTTGGCGCACTTTAAGATTTTAACACCGTATTCAATGCTTGTCAATTAAAATATGCCTCTTTTGAACCTTATTTTACTCCTCAACCGGCTCCGATTCTTCATCAGCCTGGTCGGGTTTCTGTTCAGCAGTGGCTACGACTGCTGTTTCTTCCAGGTCAAGACCAAGGTCTACTTCCTGTTCTACTTCATCTTCCATTTCAGGCTCAAGCCCAACAGGCCTGACCTCAATATTGCGGTAGCGGGTCATTCCTGTCCCGGCAGGAATAAGCTTGCCTATAATTACATTCTCTTTCAGTCCAAGAAGCTGGTCCTGTCTTCCTTTGATTGAAGCTTCAGTGAGAACCCTTGTCGTCTCCTGGAATGAAGCTGCTGAAAGGAATGATTCAGTAGCAAGCGAAGTTTTGGTTATACCAAGCAGAAGCGGCCTGGCTATAGCCGGGCTGCCTCCCTCTTCGACCACAGCCGCATTGATCTCTTCGAAAACATAGCTGTCTAGCATGCCACCAGGCAGTAGATCTGTATCTCCCGGATCATCAACTTTAACTTTTTTAAGCATCTGCCGGACAATAATCTCAATATGTTTATCGTTGATATCCACACCCTGCATCTTGTATACCCATTGGACTTCTTTGAGAAGGTATAGCTGTACACCGCGGACACCTTTGACTTTGAGCAACTCATGAGGGTTAATTGAACCTTCTGTCAGTTCATCTCCGGCATTGACTTTTTTACCCGTTTCCACCTTGATTCTTGCCCCGTAGGGAATAACATAGACTCTTTGATCACCATGTTCGGCTGTAACTTTTATTTCCCGCTTGTAGCGGGTTTCAACAACTTCAACCTCACCTGCTATCTCGGCGATCAGGGATTGCCCTTTTGGTTTACGGGCTTCAAATAGTTCTTCAACCCTGGGCAGACCCTGGGTGATATCGTCCCCGGCCACGCCACCGGTATGGAAAGTTCTCATTGTTAGCTGCGTACCCGGCTCACCGATTGATTGCGCAGCAATGATACCGACCGCTTCGCCAACATTGACTATTTTTCCGCTGGCCAGGTCCCGTCCGTAACATTTAACACAAACGCCGTGACGGGTTTTGCAGGTAAGAACGGAGCGGAACCTTACTTCCGTAATCCCGAGGTCAACTATTTGCTGGGCTATCTCTTCAGTGATCAGTGTATCGGCGTCAATCAAAACTTCACCCGATTCAGGATGATATACCGGTTCCATAGTGTATCGTCCGATCAAGCGGTTAACTGCATCTTCCAGAGCTTCATCACTTTCAAGAAATTCACTCAAGCCGATTGACTGGCCGGTTCCGCAGTCGTCTTCACGGACAATAACGTCCTGAACAACGTCAACGAGTCGGCGGGTTAAATAACCCGAGTCAGCTGTCTTCAGCGCAGTATCAGCTAAACCTTTACGTGCCCCGTGAGTTGAAATAAAGTATTCAAGAACGGTTAAACCCTCGCGGAAATTAGCTTTAATCGGAATATCGATAATCCGTCCGGCTGGGTCAGCCATAAGACCGCGCATACCGGCAAGCTGGGTTATCTGTGATTCATTACCGCGGGCTCCTGAATGAGCCATCATATAGATAGGGTTAAGTTTGTCCAACCCGTTCATCAGGGCAGTGGTAACTTCATCCTTGGCCCCGCTCCAAATCTCAATTACCCTGTCGTATCGCTCGTTTTCGGTGATAAGACCGCGGTCATACTGCTTTTCGGTTGCCTCAACTTTTTCCTCCGCCGCTTTGAGAATTTCTGCTTTTTCCACAGGGATCTCTATATCGCTAACTGCGACAGTTACTCCTGCCCTGGTAGCAAAGCGGAAGCCGAGTTTTTTAACCTGGTCGAGAATCTCTGCCGTTTTTGTATTACCGTATATCCTGTAGCATCGGGCAATCAGTTCGGCCAGAAAATCCTTTTTGATTGCATTGTTTAGCTGCTGATTTTCCAGAACTTTTGCCGGTTCAAAATTCTTGATTGGAATAAAAGACTCTTCAGGTAAAGAATTGGTAAAATCGGCATTGTTCATGTACGGAAAATCTTTCGGGAATACATCATTAAAGATCAGCTTGCCGACAGTTGTCAGCAGGTACTTTTTACGTCGAATAAAATCGCGTCCTTTAAATCCTGAAACCCGGACAAAAATACGGGCATGCAGGTCAAGGTAGCCAAGATCGTAAGCAGTTACAGCTTCATCGGGATCAGGGAAAACCTTTCCTTCACCCATTACTCCCATTTTTTCGAGAGTCAGGTAGTAACAACCGAGAACCATATCCTGGGTAGGTGTGGTCACCGGGCGACCGTCTTTGGGGTTAAGAATATTATGTGCTGACAGCATCAAAAGTCTTGCTTCAGCCTGAGCCTCGGTAGAAAGTGGCACGTGAACCGCCATCTGGTCGCCGTCAAAGTCGGCATTGTAAGCCGCACAAACCAACGGATGAATCTGAATAGCCCGGCCTTCCACCAGGACAGGTTCGAATGCCTGAATACCCAGGCGGTGAAGGGTAGGAGCCCTGTTTAGCAGCACTGGATGATCCTTGATAACTTCTTCAAGAACATCCCAAACCTCGGGTCGTACCTTTTCAACCATCCGCTTGGCACTCTTGATATTGTGTGCCAGACCGTCGCTGACCAGACGTTTCATAACAAAAGGTTTGAAGAGCTCCAGGGCCATCTCTTTAGGCAGCCCGCATTGGTAAAGCTTCAGTTCAGGACCGACAACAATAACTGAACGCCCTGAATAGTCAACACGCTTGCCCAGCAGGTTCTGGCGGAAACGTCCCTGCTTCCCTTTCAACATGTCGCTCAATGATTTAAGCGGACGATTACCTGGTCCTGTTACGGGGCGGCCGCGCCGTCCATTGTCAATCAAGGCATCCACCGCTTCCTGGAGCATACGTTTCTCGTTACGGACAATAATATCAGGAGCGCCCAGATCGAGCAGTCGCTTAAGACGGTTATTACGATTAATTACCCGCCTGTAGAGATCATTTAGATCAGACGTGGCAAAGCGCCCACCGTCCAGTTGAACCATTGGACGCAAATCCGGGGGGATAACGGGAATAGCATCAAGAACCATCCAGGATGGGTCATTGCCCGACTGGCGAAAGGCCTCAACAACTTCAAGACGCCTGATCGCCCGGATCTTTTTCTGGCCGCTTGAACTCACAAGCTCTTCCCTCAGTTCCAGAGCAATTTCCTCCAGATCGAGATCGGCCAGCAGCTTTTTAATTGCCTCTGCTCCCATTTCAGCTTTAAAGCCTTTACCGGATTTGAATAACGCCTGGTATTTCTCGTAATACTCACGGTATTCCATCTCAGTTAGGAGCTGTTTTTTACTCAGGTAAGTATCACCCGGATCAATTACAACATATGCAGCGAAGTAAAGTACTTTTTCCAGAGCCCGGGGGGACATGTCAAGCAGCAAGCCCATACGGCTGGGAATTCCCTTAAAGTACCAGATATGCGAGACCGGTGCAGCCAGTTCAATATGACCCATCCGTTCGCGTCGAACCTTTGCCCTGGTTACCTCCACACCACAGCGATCACAAACGATACCGCGGTAGCGAACACGCTTATATTTCCCACAGTGACATTCCCAATCTTTCTGTGGACCAAATATTTTTTCACAAAAGAGCCCTTCACGTTCCGGCTTCAAAGTCCGGTAATTGATCGTTTCCGGTTTTTTAACTTCACCTCTCGACCAAGCTCTGATCTGTTCAGATGATGCCAACCCAATTTTTAAGGCATCAAAATTATTTACATCTAACAAAAAGATCTCTCCTTTCGCCAGGAATCAACCTGTGCTACTAGTAGATGTTTTCATCGTCTTCATCGAAATCATCGGTTTCGGTGTCGATTTCAACCTTGACCCGTTTATTTTTTTTCTTAACAGGTCTCTTCGGTTCCATTTCATCGTCAAGATCATCGTTGTCATCGTCTTCCATTTCCTCGAGCTGATCGAGCGATACCTCTTCAACTTCTTCTTCAACAGGTTCTTTAACTTCAACTGCTTCTTCGTCGTCATCTTCAAGAATATCTTCTTCCTCATTGTCTCCTTCAGCAAGATCGATTAATTCTTCTTTTACCTTATCAGTTTTCATGATCTCGACTTCTTCCTTCGGCTCTTTGCGGTATATAAATCGGTCTATATCATCTTCATCTGATTCCATTCCCTCAATATTGACATCGAGGCGGCGGTAATCAGAATCATCATCGCCCTCTTTAATCTCCACTTCTCCTGTTTCTTCGCTGAGAACCCGGACATCGAGGCAGAGGCTTTGAAGTTCTTTAACCAGAACTTTAAAAGATTCAGGCACACCGGGCTCAGGAATATTTTCACCCTTGACGATTGCTTCATAAGTTTTTACCCGACCGACAACATCATCGGATTTAACAGTCAGGATCTCCTGCAATGTATAAGCTGCTCCATAAGCTTCCAATGCCCATACTTCCATCTCACCAAATCGCTGGCCTCCAAACTGGGCTTTACCACCGAGAGGCTGCTGGGTTACCAGTGAGTAAGGACCGGTTGAGCGGGCATGAATTTTATCATCAACCAGGTGAGCCAGTTTTAACATGTAAACATAGCCGACGGTAATTTTTTCATCAAAGGGTTGACCCGTGCGACCATCATATAGGACTGTTTTACCCGAAACCGGCAGACCAGCTTCATCGAAAGCAGCAAACAAATCGTCTTCTGTAGCCCCGTCAAATACCGGTGAAGCAATATGGATGCCCAGCGATTTAGCTGCCCAGCCAAGGTGAGCCTCCAGAACCTGACCAATGTTCATCCTTGAAGGAACACCCAGCGGATTAAGTACTATATCCAGCGCAGTGCCATCCGGTAGGAAAGGCATATCCTCTTCAGGCAGGATACGAGCTATAACACCTTTGTTTCCGTGGCGGCCAGCCATCTTGTCACCCTCTGAAATTTTACGTTTCTGGGCAACATAGACCCGGACCAACTGGTTTACACCAGGTGAAAGCTCATCACCGTCTTCGCGGTTAAAAACTTTAACATCAACTACTATCCCGGATTCACCATGTGGAATTCGCAGCGAAGTATCGCGGACTTCCCTGGCCTTTTCGCCGAATATCGCTCTCAGCAGGCGCTCTTCAGCAGTCAACTCGGTTTCACCTTTTGGTGTAACTTTACCAACCAGAATATCTCCTGCTCGCACTTCGGCTCCAATGCGGATGATTCCGCGGCCATCCAGATCTTTCAAAGCTTCTTCCCCGACATTGGGAATATCACGGGTTATCTCTTCAGGTCCAAGTTTGGTATCCCTTGCTTCTGACTCATATTCTTCTATATGGATTGAAGTAAAAACATCTTCCTTAACCAGTTTTTCACTGATCAATATAGCGTCCTCATAGTTGTACCCTTCCCAGGGTAAAAAGGCTACCAGCACGTTGCGGCCCAGGGCAAGTTCGCCCAGGTTAGTGCATGAACCGTCCGCAATAACTTCACCGAATTTTACTTTCTGGCCGCGGTGGACAATCGGGTGCTGGTTGATACAGGTCCCCTGGTTGGACCGCTTGAATTTCTGCAGAACATAAATATCAAGGCCTGTTTCGAGATCAGGTAGTCTGTCTGATTCAAACCGCTCTCTAGTTCGGCCGTTAATCTTGTAATTTTGTCCGTCGCTTTTATCCTTACGGCGGATTATAATTTCATTGCTGGTTACCCTGACAACTTCACCATCGCTGAGACAGATTGCAACTGCACCTGAATCGACGGCGGCTTTATACTCAAGGCCGGTTCCCACATATGGAGCTTCAGTTTTCAGCAGGGGAACCGCCTGGCGCTGCATGTTAGCACCCATCAGAGCACGGTTGGCATCGTCATTTTCAAGGAAGGGGATCAGGGCGGTCGCCACACTAACCAGCTGTTTCGGTGAAACGTCCATGAAATCGACTTCGTTTGGATGACGCATAACAGTGTCGTAGTAATACCGACAGGTTACACGGTTGCTCGCAAACTTACCGTCATCATCAAGCTTGGCGTTAGCCTGGGCAATAACAAAGCGGTCTTCATCATCGGCAGTAAGATAGACGATTTCCGAAGTGACCCGCCCTTCTTTTTTATCTACCCGGCGATATGGAGTTTCAATAAAACCATATTCATTGATCCTGGCATAAGTTCCCAGCGATCCGATCAGGCCGATATTCGGGCCTTCAGGAGTCTCTATAGGGCATACCCTGCCGTAGTGAGAGTGATGAACGTCACGGACTTCAAACCCCGCCCTCTCCCTGCTCAAACCACCGGGCCCGAGAGCACTGAGACGGCGTTTGTGAGTCAGCTCGGCCAGCGGGTTCGTTTGATCCATAAACTGGGACAACTGACTGCTGCCAAAAAATTCTTTTATTGAAGCAATTACCGGGCGGATATTGATCAGTGCCTGGGGAGTAATTGCTTCCACATCCTGAATGGTCATTCTTTCCCGGACAACTCGTTCCATTCGGGAAAGGCCAATTCTGAACTGGTTTTGTAACAGCTCTCCAACACTGCGCAGACGGCGATTGCCAAGATGATCTATATCATCTATGGTTCCGATGCCATCGAGCAGATTAAAAATGTAATTAACTGAAGCTACAATATCATCAGGTACAAGATGCCTGATTGCCACATCTACTTTTCCGTTGCTTATAATTATATGCGTCTTTTCACGGAATGTAACAATGACCCGCTGAATATTATGCTCTTCAATTATGCGTAAAGCATCTTCATCAACTATTGTACCGGCCGGATATAAAACTTTTCCGCTAACCGGATCTTTTATATCTTCAGCCAATTCCTGGCCATAGAGGCGGTTGCTGATAGAAAGCTTTTTATTGGCTTTGAACCGTCCGACCCTTGCAAAATCATAGCGCTTGCCGTCGAAGAAAAGCGACTCAAAAAGCGAACGGGCATTTTCAACATTTAAGGGTTCACCCGGACGGAGACGCTTGTAGATTTCGAGCAAAGCCGATTCTTCAGAGTCAGTATGATCCTTTTCCAACATTTCACGGAGGCGGGCATCTTCGCCAAGCAGATCAATAATCTTTTCATCCGTCCCGTAACCGATAGCTCTGAGCAAAACGGTTACCGGAATCTTACGGGTTCTGTCGACGCGAACAAATACAGCATCAGAAATGTCGGTTTCAAATTCGAGCCAGGTCCCCCTGTTCGGAATGATCGTGGAACTGATCAACTCTTTTCCGGTACTTCCTGTCGGGTCTGGCTGTTTTTTGAAATAAACTCCCGGTGAGCGGACCAACTGGCTGACGATAACCCGTTCGGCACCATTAATAATAAACGTGCCGTTTTCAGTCATCATCGGGAAATCTCCCATGAAAACTTCCTGTTCTTTGACTTCGCCGGTTTCCTGGTTAATTAACCTGACTTTTACTTTAAGCGGTACAGCATAAGTGGCATCCCGCTCCTTGCAGTCATCAACTGAATACTTCGGTTCACCCAAAGAATAGTCGAAGAACTCGAGAACCAGGTTACCTGTAAAATCCTGAATCGGAGAAAAATCTTCAAAAATCTCTTTCAAACCCTGATTTAAAAACCATTCGAATGAACTACGTTGAACTTCAATCAAGTTCGGAAGGTCCAAAACCTCTTTGATTCGGGCAAAGGAACGCCTGCTCCTTCTGCCTGTTGCAATGCTAGTGGACATTAAAAAAAATCACTCCCCTGATACCTGGTTTATGATTTAGGAACCGGAAGAAATACAGGCCGAAATCAGTGAACGGTAAATCAAAATTCTGTCTCCTATGGGTATGTCATTGTTGAGAAGAAAAACCGAAATACTACTCAAAATACACATAGTGGTAGTACTAGACATCTTAAGATATTATCACAAGGATTGGAAGGTGTCAACGGTTAAAAAGGGGTTTTTTTATAAAATGCCAATAAGTTAATAAGTTAGTACTCAGATTACTTTTCTGAACTTTTTGCGACTGCAGCAGTTATGTTTAGCGAATCGCCTTTACACAGTAAGCAGTCTTGTAGCAAAAAGCACCTCCTGCCAGTGATTATAGCAGGAGGTGCTTGCTGAATCAACAATAAGTTAATAAGAAAGTACTCGGAGTGCTTTTTAAAAAGTTATTTGAGTTCGATGACTCCGCCGGCTTCCTCGATTTTGGCTTTTGTAGCTTCAGCGGTTTCTTTGTTGACTTTTTCCTGGACGGTGCCGGGTGCTCCGTCAACGAGTTCTTTCGCTTCTTTAAGTCCTAATCCGGTGATTTCGCGGACAACTTTGATAACCTGGATCTTCTTCTCGCCTGCTGAAGTGAGAACAACGTCGAACTCATCTTTCTCTTCTTCTTCTGCTGCTGCAGCGCCGGCTGCAGGAGCAGCTGCCATTGCAACCGGAGCGGCTGCGGTTACGCCGAATTCTTCTTCTAAAGCCTTGACCAGTTCGGACAGTTCCAGGACGGTCATTTCCTTAATTTTATCCATAATCTCACTTACTTTGTTATCGCCTTTTGCCTTTGCCATATTAAGAATTTCTCCTTTATTAATAGTTAGTTATTTTTGATTTAAATCTTAACTGATTATGCAATTTCCTTCTGCTGGCGTACTGCATCTACTGTGTAGACCAGTTGCCTAATAGTACCCTGAAGAACTCCGACCAATCCGGAGATTGGAGCCTGGAATCCGCCAACAACCCTGGCAAGCAGGACTTCGCGCGGTGGAATTTCACCCAAGGCTTTGATTTGTGCAGGATCTAAAACCTGTCCGGACAGCAAACCACCTTTAATAACCAGAGCATCATTTTCCCTGGCGAAATCGATTAATATCTTGGCTGCAGCAACTGGATCTGCACTTGAATATGCTATTGCGGTCGGGCCTTCGAAAAAGTTTTCAAGAGCTTCGACCCCCGCCTGGTGGCAGGCAATACGATTCAATGTATTCTTGGTAATCCGGTAGCGGCAATTTTCAGCTCTCAGTTTTCCACGCAACCTGTTGATGGCCTGGACATTCAGCCCGCGGTAATCAGAAACAATAACAAGTTCCGCCTGCTTTAGATCTTCACTGATCATTTCCACCATTTTCTCTTTGGCTTTTTTGGTAAGCAAATATTTCACCTCCTTAAGAACCTAAACTTAATAAAATTAAAACGGGGCTTTCCGCAGAAGGAAAGCCCCGTGGCAACCTATTCATTAAGTGGTTGACCGGCGTGCATTCATTTCCTCAACAGGCGGCTTAGAAACCATTAAACTGATTAGTACCTGTCGTCTACGGAAGAATTGTCACTATATAACTATATATCAGGCTATTAAGCCTACCTTTTCATTTCAACTCCGGGAGTGGTTTTAATGCCCGGACCCATCGTTGAACTAACTGTAACACTTCTTATGTACTGACCTTTTGCAGATGTAGGTCGCGCCTTGATCAGAGCATCCATCACTGCATTAAAGTTTTCAACAAGCTGCTCGTGGCTGAAAGATACCTTGCCGATGGGAACATGAACATTACCTGCTTTTTCGGTCCGATACTCAACTTTTCCGGCTTTGATATCACTGATCGCCTTTTCGATATCAAAAGTGACTGTTCCGCTTTTCGGGTTGGGCATCATGCCACGTGGTCCAAGCACCTTACCGAGTTTTCCCACTGAACCCATCATGTCAGGTGTTGCAACTGCTACATCGAAGTCAAGCCAGCCTTCCTGAACCTTAGCAACAAGTTCGTCAGAACCGACAAAATCGGCACCGGCTGTTTCAGCTTCCTTGATTTTCTCACCTTTGGCAAAAACGGCAACTCGCATGGTCTTGCCAGTTCCATGGGGCAAAACAATTGAGCCTCGAACCTGTTGGTCGGCATGCTTGGGGTTAACACCAAGACGGACTGCCAGTTCAACCGTCTCATCAAAAGATCTTTTGCTTAAATCCTTGACCATCTGCAGTGCTTCAGTCGGTTCGTATTTTTTTTCGCGATCGATTTCTTTTCGTGCGTCCTGATACTTCTTACCTTTTTTTGCCATTTAAATTAACCTCCTGTGGTCCGCGAGCTTCATGCGCTCTCCCACTATTAATTGCCTTCAACTACGATTCCCATGCTGCGGGCAGTACCTTCGATAATCTTTGCTGCAGCTTCGATATCGTAAGCATTCAGATCTTCCATTTTCTGCTTGGCAATTTCTCTTACTTTATCACGGGAAATTGTTGCAACCTTTACCCGGTTTGGTTCACCCGATGCTTTTTCGAGACCAAGTGTTTTTTTCAACAAAACTGCCGCCGGGGGAGTTTTAGTTATAAAACTGAAAGAACGATCTTCGTAAACGGTCAGTTCAACCGGAATAATTAATCCGCTATCCGCGGCTGTACGCTCATTGAACTCCTTGCAGAAAGCCATAATGTTTACTCCATGCGGGCCCAGGGCAGTCCCGACCGGGGGGGCAGGTGTTGCTTTACCGGCTGGTATCTGCAGCTTTGTAATTGCAATTACTTTTTTCTTTTTAGCCATTAAATAAACCTCCCGACTGCAGCCGTCCAGTGTTTAACGGGCAGTGCTGATTAAAATTTTATAACCTGGTGAAACTCGAGTTCCACCGGGGTTTCACGTCCGAACATCGACACAGATACCTTAACAGTGCCTTTCTCCCGGTTAATTTCTTCAACTTTGCCTTCGAAATTTTTAAAGGGTCCGCTGACAACCCTGACTACCTGATTTATGTCAAACTCAATACGCGGTTTACCTTCCACAACGCCTACTGACCGCAGAATATGGGTAATTTCTTTTTCACTCAAGGGCACTGGCTTTGATCCGGGACCGACAAATCCGGTTACACCAGGCGTATTGCGCACAACATACCAGGAGTCATCATCCATGACCATTTCCACCAATACATAACCGGGAAAAACTTTTTTCTCAACAGTTCTCTTCTGACCGCTCCGGCTGGTAATTTCTTTTTCGGTGGGAACCAGAATCCGAAAGATTTTATCTTTCATATCCATGGAATCCACACGTCGTTCAAGATTGGTTTTTACCCGCTTTTCATAACCGGCATAGGTATGAACTACGTACCAATCTTTTTTAACTTTACTCTCTTCAGTTTCCTGTTCAGAGATCTGCTCGATGCCGTTTTCGGCTCCGGTTTCTGCTTCAGTGTTCATAGTCTGGGGAATGCGCTCGCATTCCCGGTCACTCCCTATTCTTTATTAAATACCCTGATAAGCCATGTTACCGGTCCACTGTAACTAAACATTTGACAGTTAAACGGTAAATCAGCGAATAACCAACTGGAGGATGCCAAGAAAAGCGGTGTCAAGAATCCAGAAAAATACCCCAATGACAAGAACAGCTGACAACACAATACCTGTAAATACGCTGAACTCACGCTTTGTCGGCCAGTTAACTTTCTTCAACTCGCCCCTGACTTCGCTCAAAAATTTGCCGATTCGTTTAAAGAATTTCATTGATGGTTTACCTCTCCCCGTGATCCTAAAAATTTACCCTGTTAAACCGTCTCCCAGGCTGGTGATATTACTTGGTTTCCTTGTGTAAGGTTTGTGCCTTACAGCGGCTGCAATATTTTTTCATTTCCAGACGGTCCGGGTTATTCTTTTTATTTTTCCGGGTTGTATAATTTCGCTCCTGGCATTCCGAGCAAGCTAAATGTATTGTTACACGCATTTGATTCTTCCACCTGCCTCCCGAACTCGTAAATATCAATTTATCATAATATATTCCGCTATGTCAATAAGTTAGCATAATGAAGAGGCGGGGGAATTCATACCCGCCCCTTTATATTTGATGTTTGATCAGCCTGCTGTTTAGGCAGTGATACCGGTAACTACGCCGGCGCCGACGGTGCGGCCGCCTTCACGGATAGCAAAGCGGACACCTTCTTCTATAGCGATCGGGGTGATCAGTTCTATATCCATATTCACATTGTCACCGGGCATAACCATTTCCATCCCTTCGGGGAGGGTAATCGTTCCGGTAACGTCGGTGGTCCTGAAGTAGAACTGCGGACGGTAACCCTGGAAAAACGGGGTGTGACGACCGCCTTCTTCTTTCTTCAATACATATACTTCCGCTTTAAACTTCGTGTGCGGGTTGATTGTGCCCGGCTTGGCCAATACCTGGCCCCTTTGAACCGATTCACGGTCTATCCCGCGCAGAAGCACTCCAATGTTGTCGCCCGCTTCGGCATAGTCCATCAGCTTGCGGAACATCTCTACTCCGGTGGCTACAGTCTTGCGGGAACGCTCGTTAAATCCTACTATCTCTACTTCGTCGCCGACTTTAATCTGTCCGCGCTCAACACGGCCGGTAACCACTGTGCCACGACCGGTAATCGAAAATACGTCTTCGATCGGCATCGAAAAAGGCTTGTCCTTCTCTCGCTCAGGCATCGGTATGTAGGTGTCCAGTGCGTCAATCAGTTCCCAGATCGGCTTGCAGCATTCACATTCGCGTCCGCCACAGCCGCATTCACCGGCTTTGAGGGCTGAACCCACGATCACCGGAGTGTCGTCTCCGGGAAATTCATACTCACTTAGCAAATCTCTTACTTCCATCTCCACTAATTCTAATAGCTCAGGATCGTCTACCATGTCTGCTTTGTTCATAAATACTACAATATAGGGCACGCCTACCTGGCGGGACAGTAAAATGTGTTCCCGGGTCTGCGGCATCGGCCCGTCTGCTGCCGATACTACCAGTATCGCTCCGTCCATCTGCGCCGCTCCGGTAATCATGTTCTTCACATAGTCCGCGTGTCCGGGACAGTCCACGTGCGCATAGTGGCGATTCTCACTCTCATACTCCACGTGCGCTGTCGCTATGGTAATCCCTCTTTCTTTCTCTTCCGGAGCCTTGTCAATCTCGTCAAATGACGTCTTCTGCGCAAATCCGGCACTCGATAAACAGTAGGTCATCGCCGCCGTCAAAGTCGTCTTGCCGTGGTCCACGTGACCAATCGTCCCTACGTTAACATGCGGTTTCGTCCGCTCAAACTTCTTCTTTGCCAACTAAATGCACCTCCTAAGAGTAAAAAGAAAAATTGCTCAGGTGGTATTTAACCTTACCCAACAATAACCGACCGGCTGATCGGCCGACCAGTATATAAACGTGGTGGCGGCGCAGGGATTCGAACCCCGGACGCCGCGGGTATGAACCGCGTGCTCTAGCCAACTGAGCTACGCCGCCAGTGGAGCTCACGACCGGATTTGAACCGGTGACCTTGTCCTTACCAAGGACACGCTCTACCTCCTGAGCTACGTGAGCAGGTAAACTCTCTTTTCAGTTATATAAGGAAACCGCAGAAGCGATTTCCTTATTTTGGTTGCGGGGGCAGGATTTGAACCTGCGACCTCCGGGTTATGAGCCCGACGAGCTACCAGACTGCTCCACCCCGCGACGTCCCTGGAGCGGGTGATGGGAATCGAACCCACGCGACTAGCTTGGGAAGCTAGGGCTCTGCCATTGAGCTACACCCGCGCTTAAGCGATACTGATTATACACTGGCAATATCTAAAAGTCAACAATAATAAACTGCTTACACGTCAGTCCGGACAATAAGTTAACAAAAAAAACTCAGAGTATTGTGGTTAACTTATGCTCAGGTTTTCCGCACTTCCAGGTAGCGCTCAAGCTTGCGTTTTACTCTCTGCAGGGCGTTATCGATTGATTTGACATGACGATTCAGATCGATGGCGATTTCCTGGTAGGATTTGCCTTCAAGATACAGGGTTAGCACTTTCCATTCCAGTTCACTTAAAATTTCACCCATCTTGAACTCTATGTCGTTGTACTCCTCGCGGTTGATCATCAGCTCTTCAGGGTCGGTAATCTTGGTGCCGGAAAGTATATCAAGCAATGTGCGGTCAGAATCTTCATCATAGATCGGTTTATTTAAAGAAACGTATGAGTTCAGTGGGATATGCTTCTGACGGGTTGCCGTTTTGATCGCCGTTATGATCTGGCGGGTGATACAGAGTTCTGCAAAGGCGCGAAATGAAGATAGTTTATCACCCCTGAAGTCGCGGATCGCCTTGTACAGGCCGATCATACCTTCCTGAATGATATCTTCCCGATCGGCACCGATCAAAAAATAAGACCTTGCTTTTGCCTTAACGAAATTTTTGTACTTGTTGATCAAAAACTCCAGAGCAATAATATCGCCGTTTTTGGCTTCCATAACGATATCTTCATCACTGCGGAATTCCAAGTCGGGTTCACTCTGGCAGGAATACTTGAACTCATGAGCTAAAAAGCTCACACCTATCGCCTCCGTTTGGATATCTTATGGTGGGATATTTGCAGACTTTCCAGGTTATTATAACTTATCGCCTCTTAAGGGTCAAGTTTAAACAGGCTGCTTTGATTTTAAATCTTTATTAAGAACGGCGCAACCGTTCCAGTGAATCGATGACCGATTTGTTTAAAATATCGTTCAGCATGAGTCCTTTATTTCTGGAAGAACCGGACTTCCGGTCATACTTTCTGCGTTCCTCAGCCAGCTTTTCCTTCAGTGCACCGGCTGATAAAACAACCGCGCCCATTGCCGAAGCCGCCCTGTATTCAGCAAAGTCCGATGTGGCTACCTCAACATGGTAGGACGAGACCATTCCGGCAGCAAGGCGCTCGATCATGGTATCGGCGGTTTCCCTTTTGTCTGTGAAAACGATTTCCACCCCTCCGATATAATCCCAGTCAAAACTCTGCCCGTCAAAAACAACTATTATTCTGGTCCAGTGCCATGGGGTGTAATAGGCAAGTGTGGAGATCAGCTGGTCACGGGAGCTGCCCATGTCAAGGACTTTCAGTTCCTTAAGATCTTCCCAAGCTCCGATAATATTGTAACCATCAACGATCAGGATCTGCTCACTCATCCCGACCACTCCTTCCTCTGGGAAAGAGCGGCATAGATCAGTACGGCTGCCGCAGCAGAGATATTCAGGGAACCGGAATGACCGGGCATGGGTATGGAAACAATTAAATCACAGTTTTTACGCAGCAAACGCGATATTCCGCGCCCTTCCGAGCCAAGAACAAGCACAATTGGTCGCCTGAAATCAGCTTTATAAAAGTAATCATCGCCGTCAGCTTCCGCGCCATAAAGCCAGAAACCCTCAGCCTTTAGCCTTTCTGCAGCGCTGTTAAGATTAACTACTTTTGCTACAGGCAGACGTTCAGCAGCCCCGGCAGCAACCTTTCTTACCGCAGCAGTAATGCCCGCGGCCCTGTCTCCGGGGATGATTAAGCCATGAACACCGGCAGCATCGGCTGTCCTCATGACAGCACCAAGGTTACGGGGATCATCAATGTGGTCCAGCATCAGGAGAAAAGGCTCTTCGTCTGATGTTTTTGTCCGCCCGATCAAATCATCAAGGGTGCTGTATTCAAAGGGAGGCATGATCGCTGCCGTTCCCTGGCTACCCGGAATGCCACCTGTTTTCCCTTCAAAGTCATCCCTGGCCAACCGCTCTGCCGTAATTTTTTTACGACCGGCAAGCGCTGTTATTTCATCGATAATCGAACCCCTGCAACCTTCGGCAAGCAGTACTTGTAAAGGGCTCCCGTAACGCAAAGCTTCCAGGACAGCCTGCCGTCCGATTACCAGTTCCTCATTGTTTTCCGCGGTTTGGTTACCGGGTTTCTTTCTCTCCTGCCTGCTCATACAGCCCTCCGATTAGCATTTATGTGCATTAAGAATATTGACTATCGGGAAGTACTGTTCGTAGATATGCGCCCCCGATGAGTAAGCAAATATCGGTCCGTCTTCAACCGGGAACTTAAGCTGCATCAGGATATATTCTTTGAGCAGCTGTAGTCCTCCAACGTTTTCCGGGAACCCGACAAATATATCCCAGGAACGGAAAAAAACTGTCATGTTGAGCTTCCCGTCAACGACCTTGAAATCGATAACCCTGAGGCAGGGAGGATCGGCAAGATCAATATTTTCCTGCCCTCCAATATTCATACAGGCCTGATTGGTCGCTCCTTTTGAGCGATTCAGCAGGTCAACCACCTTGGGCAGCTGGGGAGATATATGCTGACCGTAGGTATAATCTTCCATTTCACATTTGGTATCGGTAGCGAGATACTCGTAAAAATAGTTCTGAATTCGCTCTTCAGAAGTGGGCGCTGGAATGCCACAGTTTTCCGGCAGCCACACCGCCAGGGGGCGGGTATACGGTTCTTCAATCATCACCGTCAGGGTATCCAACTGCTTGCGCAGCTGCCCCTCATAACTTCCTTTCTTGGTCCGGTAGCTGTAACCGTAGCGGGCACAGTTCCAGAGAACCATCCGCCAGGCCGATTCAATCGTCCTTTCCCTTACATAGGCCATTTGTATACACCCCTGTTTAATGTCATTTTTTGGTGCCCGGCACCTGAAGCAGAATATAATAATTTTATCCTATTATTAGCATCTTATTAACATCCGGTTTTTATTCATCTATTTTCTTTTCCAGCGGGTTCCATGAGGAGTATCTTCAAGAATTATTCCTTTTGCTGTCAGTTCATCCCGAAGCCTGTCGGCTTTCGCCCAATCCTTATCGGCCCTGGCCTGATCCCGTTCTTTGATCAGGGCATTTATCTCTGTGCCCAGTTCTTCCGGTTTACTGATATCAAGAATATCAAAAATATCATTAACATCGCTGTAAAATTGAAGTGTCTTTCCAAGCAGTTCACTGTTGTAGGGGTATGCTTCTTTGAGATAAATATTGCAGCTGCGGGCCAGATCAAAAAGTACTCCCAATCCATCAGCAGTGTTGAAATCATCATCCATTGCTTCGACAAAGCGGGCAGCTGCCTCTTTTAGTGCGGCCTGAAGCTTTTCTTCCTGTTCACCGGCTGAATCAGCTGCATCATCTATTACACTCAAAAGATTGGTGATCATCTCCTGCATTCTCTGGCGCCCTGCTCTGCTCTGGGCAACAAGTTCAGCACTGAAATTCAGGGGGCTGCGATAATGGGCAGATAAAATTAAAAATCTTAAATCCAGGGGATCATGTTCAGCAATAAGTTCTCGCACCGTGCGCACATTGCCCAGCGATTTTGACATCTTCTGATCTTCAATATTCAGATAGCCGGCATGCATCCAGTAGCGTGAAAGCGGCCGCCCGTCAGCTCCCCAGGTCTGGGCAATCTCATTTTCGTGATGGGGGAAAATAAGGTCGGCTCCTCCGGCATGAATGTCGAGAGTGTCATTCATGAAATGTGTAGACATTGCCGAGCATTCGATATGCCAGCCAGGTCGCCCCTCACCCCAGGGGCTCTCCCAGGAAGGTTCACCTTCCTTTTTCTGCTTCCAGAGGACAAAATCAAGGGGGCTGCGTTTCTTCTCGCCCGGTTCAACCCGGGCTCCTGCCAGCAGTTCATCCTGCTTCTGCTGGGACAACTTTCCGTAATCTTCGAATCGCGAGGTGTCATAGTAGACGTCGCCGTCGCTGATGTAGGCATAGTCATTTTCCAAAAGAAGTTCGATCAACTCGATAATTTCATTAATATGCTCAGTAGCCCGCGGTTTAACATCGGCCGGCCTGATATGCAGCGCCGCCACATCTTCTTCGAAAGCTTTAATAAACCTTGCAGCCAGTTCGGGAACTGTGATCCCCTGCTCGTTGGCCCGGTTGATCATCTTATCGTCTATATCAGTATAATTTTGTACCAGCTTCACGTCGTAACCGCGATATTTCAAATAACGCCTGACTACATCAAAAATAATAAAAACCCGGGCGTTACCGATATGTATGTAATCGTAAACGGTCGGGCCGCAGACATAAAAAGTTACCAGAGGCGGTGCTCCGGGCTTTAGTTCATCTTTTCTCCGGGTTAAGGTGTTATAGATCTTTATGGCCACTTTTGCACACTCCGTTTTTCTGGTCTACCTGATGGCAGCGCAGCTGATCGATCTGCTGTTGCAGGTTACTCAAAGCTTCTGCTACCGGGTCGGGCATATCACTGTGATTTAGGTTAATCGAGGGTACTTTTTCTCCATTATAGTAGACAACCCTGGCGGGTATGCCGACGACAGTTGAATTGGGAGGAGCAGCACGGAGCACTACTGAACCTGCTCCAACCCGGCAGTTGTCTCCTATTTCGATCGGACCGAGCACCTTCGCCCCGGTACCGATAACCACGTTATTACCGATTGTCGGGTGGCGTTTGCCCTTTTCCTTTCCTGTTCCACCCAGGGTTACCCCCTGGTAAATGGTCACATTGGAACCTATTTCAGTAGTTTCACCGATGACAACCCCCATACCATGATCAATAAAAAAGGAGTCACCAATCGTTGCTCCGGGGTGAATTTCAATACCGGTTAAAAACCGGGAACAGTGAGAAATCAACCGTGGAAGCAATACCAGGCCATGTCGGTAAAAGAAGTGGGCTACCCGGTGAAAGAGCAGGGCATGGAGCCCCGGGTAGCAGAGCAGAACTTCCAGGGTGTTTTTCGCAGCAGGATCTCTTTCCTTAACCGCCCTGATATCCTGACGGATTCTTTTGAACATTGAGGACAATCCTTTCTGAGCTGTTATTGCGCTTCATGACTGGCCGGGCCCGGGCAGGCAGTCTCACCGAGCAGCACAACTGCCTGTGCGGCAATACCTTCCCCTCTGCCACTGGAACCGAGCCCTTCAGTTGTCGTCGCCTTGATCGATATGCAACCTTTTGAAACAGAAAGAATTTCAGCAATCTTCTCCCGCATTTCATCTATATAAGAAACCATTCTCGGTTCTTCGGCAATGATCGTCATATCGGCATTAACCAGTTTCCATTGTTTCTGCCCGACCATCCCGGCAACTCTATGTAAAAGAATCAGGCTTGATATATTTTTATATTCAGGGTCACCCATCGAAAAGTGCCGTCCGATATCTCCCAAAGCTGCCGCACCCAGCAGGGCATCCATCAGGGCATGAACAAGAACATCTGCATCAGAGTGCCCTTCAAGGCCAAGATGGTGGTCAATTTTTACCCCACCGAGAATAAGATCCCGGCCCTCAACCAGACGGTGCATGTCAAAACCAGTTCCTACCCGGTACATTTTTCACCTAATCCTCTCATCAAGATCGCGGCCAACTCAAGGTCGCGGGGTGAAGTAAGCTTCAGGTTATTAACTTCACCTAAAATTGTTAAAACTTTCGCTCCGGACAATTCAACCAGGGATGCATCATCTGTAGCCATATGACCCTTTCTTGAGGCTTCCTGATAAGCGTTTACCAGTATCTCCCGTCTGAAAACCTGGGGCGTTTGAACCAGCCGCAGTTTTTCACGATCCGGTGTCGATATTATATAACCCGAGGGGTCAATTTCCTTGGCCGTATCATTCAAAGAGATCACCGGTACTACTGCTCCCTTTTCGGCAGCGGCTTCGACCAGCCTGTTCAACAAATCTGCAGTAGCAAGCGGCCTTGCTGCGTCGTGAACAGCAACAAGGTCAATATCTATCGATACAGCTTCAAGGCCAAGGCTTATCGATTCCTGCCTCGTTTCTCCGCCTTCAACCAGGATATACTGCCCGGAACTGTAATAGGTCCGGATTAACGCTTTTACAGCATCCTTTTCTCCCGGCGGAACAACTATAATGATCTCCTTTACCGCCGGATGACCGAGAAAAAGCTTTACCGAATAGACAATAACAGGAACCCCTTCCAGCAGAAGATACTGCTTGCGGGTTGAACTACCCATCCGCAGACCTTCACCGGCAGCAGCAATAATCGCGGCAACTTTCATTACTTAACCCCGCTGGTTTTTTCGGCATCCAGTTTCGGTTTGGCAAAAATCATTCTGCCCGCAGCCGTCTGCAGAACACTTGTCACCAGAACTTCAATCGTATCACCGATAAAACGTCTGCCGCCCTCGACAACAACCATGGTTCCATCATCAAGATAGGCTACGCCCTGTCCCGATTCTTTGCCGTCTTTTATAATCTGGGCAACCATCTCTTCACCGGGCAGAACTACCGGCTTAACCGCATTGGCCAGTTCGTTGATATTCAAAACCGCGATACCCTGAAGTTCACATACTTTATTCAAATTAAAATCATTGGTAATGATCTTTCCGTTGATCGTTTTCGCCAGTTTAACCAGCTTGCTGTCCACTTCCGGAATATCCTCGAAGTCGCCTTCGTAAATCTGAACCGGGATATCCATCTCTTTCTGGATCTTGTTCAGCACATCAAGCCCGCGTCGTCCGCGATTACGTTTAAGCAGATCCGGAGAATCGGCAATGTGTCTCAGTTCTTCCAGCACAAATCCGGCAACTATAATCACGCCTTCCAAAAAACCGGTTTTGCAGATATCAACAATTCGACCATCAATGATAGCGCTGGTATCGAGTATTTTAAAGACTTCATTTTCTCCGCCCGAACTGCGAATCCCACGGTTAAAAAGGTTGGAAAGAAATGCAAATTCTTCCTTTCGATTTAATACAAATCTGACACCGATAAAAACCAAAAACAAAGTGATCACGGGTGAGAGAAATACACCGACTACCGGAAGTCGATAGATGGGATAACTGAGCAGTAATCCAATCAATAAAGTAATAATCAGGCTTAATACAACCAGGGCAATATCATGGGTCGGGACTGCTTTCAGCTTACTGTCGGCCCATCCGACCAAACGGATAAAAATATTAATCAAAACAGGGGTAAGAAGATAAAATATAAGTCCGAATAATAAGCCGCCCACGGCGTAATATCCTATATTGGCAGGAGTAAAATGCATGCCGGGAGAAATTTCAATGAAAATAGAAACCAGGGGAAGCAGCTCCGAAAAAATATAAATACCAACCACAATACCGATCAGCGTACCAACAAATCGAAGTATTTTACGCGCCATATGGATCACCTCCTCTCTAAAGAATTTAAACCATCATTCTTTTATCATTTATCCATGCATCCATTTATAAATTCATTATAAGCATCTCAGGGGAGTATTCATATTTATAAACAAAAATTCCAGGGAACTCTTCAAAATATTATAACTTAAAGTTTTCCCCGGAAGCAAGGTAAAACGTACGAGGCAGAGTATTAATTATCCCAACTGCTAACTATTCTGCCGGTTGTTCAAATATATTGTCAAGGGTATCTATTATCTCGGATTGCTCAATGCCCTGAACCAGGATAAGCTCACTGATCAGGATCTGGCGTGCCGTTTCAAGCATCTTGCTTTCACCGGTCGACAATCCTTTTTCACGGTCTCTGAGCATCAGGTTGCGAACTACTTCGGCAACTTCGAAAATATCCCCGGTTTTGATCTTTTCCAGGTGATTACGGTAGCGCCGGTTCCAGTTTGCAGACATCTCCGGCTGTTCTCCCTGAAGAACAATAAAGACCTCCGAAACTTTGTCTTTAGCGATCACGCCCCTTAAGCCTACCTGCATTATGCTATCGGTGGGGATGAGCACTTTCATTTCACCCATCGGTAATTTCATCACATAGTATTTCTTCCGGGCTCCAAGGATCTCTTTTTCTTCTATTGCTTCGATTACACCCGCACCGTGCATCGGGTAAACTACTCTGTCTCCAATACTGAACAATACCTCGCCCCCCTGTCGGTAACTTTAAATATTGTAGCATAATAACCAGTATGTGTCAATTAAACATATAGTTTAACACATCCCGAAGACGGTTACAATAATAAAAATTGACAGCGTATCCGATCCTTATATTAAAGGCTCTTCTAGTTGACATGACCGGAAAATTCAAAGTATAATTACGTAAACAAGGCCCCTATACAGAAAAAGAGGTGATCGCCAGGTGAAAGACAACGATGTAGTTTGTGACTTTCAGGAAATGGTGTCAGAAGTTTTGATCCGCCACAGAAGTATCCTCGATTGCCTGTCAAAATACCAGGAGTCAGCTGCACGTGTTAACCGCAGTATCATCAAAACTGTCACAGATTGTGGCTGTATTTCAATAAATGCCAACAAAAAGCAATACCCCCCGATGGATTCACTCAAAGAATGCGGAAAGTACATGGACTCCCATATCAAGGGTAAAATGTGCGAGCACTGCCGTGAAGTGATCGCTGAAGAAATCGGGAAACATCTCTTTTACCTAACAGCCCTTTGCAACACTCTTGATTTTAAATTGGAAGATCTCTTTAATCTTGAAGCAGACAGGATGAATACGTTAGGTCACTTTTTACTCTCCTGAACGCCTGAACGGGGTTTTGCCTGATGACCATCACGGTCAGAGATGCTTTAAAGATTGGCGGCCTGGTAGAAGCCAAGGTGCTTGCCGGATCGGCAGGACTGGATAACGAAATCCGGGCCGTAGATATTATCGATGTTCCCGACGCGGCAATCTGGTTTCGCCGCGATTCGCTTCTTTCAACCACTTTTTACGCCCTCAAGGACAATATTGACGCCCAGCTTCAAATGCTCGAAGATATTAAGACCTGCGGCGGGTCTGCCCTGATCATATTCTCTCCCGAACGTTATATCTCCCAGATCGATGAAAAGCTGATTAGAAAAGCGGATGAGCTCAGTTTACCGCTCCTGCAGATGCCCGACTGTTCATATATAGATGTAATTGTTCCGGTTATGACCAAAATCCTCGACAAACAGGTCCAGGCCCTGGAATATGCCCAGGAAGTTCACAGCATGATGACTAATATTGTCCTGAAAGGCAAGGGTCTTCAGGAACTGCTTCTTTCACTAACCTCTTTATTGAAAAAACCTGCCCTGATGGCTGACGGAGAACTGATGCTGATTGATGCAGCAGCTCCGGCCGACTGTAATACCGCAGCACCTCTTTTCAAACAGTGGGAGAAAAGCAACAAAAAATTATCCTTAATCGACTATTACCCACGGGCACTTCTGAATGAATTGTTCCATGAAAAGAAACCGGCATACTACCAGTACGGATCTGCTGAAGCGGATTATTTTGACTTCTTTTTTCCTGTTGTCGCCGGTGATTCTTTCTACGGCATATTAATTGTTCCCGACCTGAGCAGCGAACTGGAAAAGGAGAAAACAGTGGCAATGGAAGCGGGTGCCATGGCCATTGCCCTTGATATTCTTAAAGAGAAGGCGATCAGGGAAGCCGCGCGGAAAAGCGAACTTGACTTCTTCAACGAACTGCTCCTCGGCAATATCAAGAACAAGGAAACGATCATAACCCGCGCCCAGCAGTACGGCCTGGATGCCGCAGGCAGCTACTTTGTGATCTTGATCGAACTTGATAAGGAAAATATATTAAGTGACAAAAAAATGCAGAGCAGCCTTGAATATAATAAGGAGATCCTCGAAAAAAGGCTTTTCAGGCTTCTGCACTACTCCCTGGAGAAAGAAAACACTGAAGGGATAGTAATTGAAGCTCTGGGTAGCCTGATCGTGCTGGCCAGGGTTCCCGACAAACTCGGGGCTGTTGCCTCACGAAACTTTGGGAAAGAACTTATGCTCAGGATTAAAGAAATAGTTAAACCCCGGATCGACGGAATACCCTTCTACATGTCGGTCGGTGATTACTGTGCCGATATCGATCGAATCAGTGCCGGATACCTGGAAGCATGGGAAACTATGGATCTCGGTAAAAAGCTAAATGCCTCAGATTTTGCCCTGGCTTACCCGGACATGGCCCCATACCACCTGGTAAAACGTTTTTTGACCAGCCCGGGGACCGACCACCTATTCGAGCAAGTTTATGGACCGCTGCTTGAATATGACCGGGAAAAAGGTGGGGAACTGGTCCAAACCCTGGAAACCTACATAGAAAACAACTTTTCGCGGACCAAAACCGCAGAAAAACTTCACCTGCACCGAAATTCACTCAACTACCGGCTTCAAAAAATCGAAGAGCTGCTGGGGCAGGAAATCGATAAAGTCGACACCTTTCCCATGCTGCTCGCCTCGATCAGCCGCCGACTCGCCCAGTAGAGGTAACCACCACATATCCTCACATATCCACATACACAATTGTGCATTTTGCACAAGCAGGTAGGAATATTTCAGCCTATTACACAAAGGTGATCCCCTGTGAAAATTTAAATAGACTAACTGTTATTTATTTTGTTATCATTTCCTCATTTTTACCGGACAAATCAAACAAATTGGAGGTGAACCGGCCGTCACGAAGCATAGTCCCTGTTAAGTTTTACCCGGCAGCACCTGCCGGAAAACAAGTTTAGAAAGGAAGATAAGATAATGGCACAACCCGGAATGTTTGTCCGCAAAGCCAGCGGCCTGGTTCGCTCATGGTCGGTTTTCGACGGCTTTGTCTATGCTTTCTTCTCGATCAACCTTGTTACCCTTGGCTTTTATATCTTTGCTTTCGCTCCTTATCTCCCCGAAGCGAACCTCTTGACAGCTATTGTAATAAGCGCAATCTTTATCATTTTTGAAATCTTCGTCTACGGTTTGTTGGTGGCGGTTATGCCCCGTGCCGGCGGTGACTATGTCTGGCAGAGCCGTATCCTGGGAGGCGGTCTCGGATTCGTCCTCTCGATCACCGGCTGGGCCTGGATTCTCTGGCACTGGGTACCTCTCTACGGAAATATGCTTGCCTTTAACGTATTTGCCCCGATCCTGGGCATGCTGGGCGGCTGGACCGGCAGCACCGGTCTTCACAACGCTGCAAGCTGGTTTATCAGCACCAACGGTTTCTTTGTCTCTTCCCTGGTTGTTATTGTCCTCGCTTTTATCTACGTCAGCCTCGGGATGAGCTGGTATGCCCGCATTCAGAAATTCTGCTTTTACCTGGGAATGGCCGGAATGGCCACAATGATTATCATGATGCTGGTCAACAACCGGGCAGACTTTATTGCCGGATTCAACCAGTATGCAAACAACTTCTTCGCAGCGGGCGGGGGAGATGTATACCAACAGGTATTGGCTGCTTCTGCCGAAGGCGGTTACACTGCCGCACCGCTGAACAGAGTGGCAGTCGGCGCCAGCCTGGCCCTTATACCGATGGTTGTTTTCTTCAACCTCTGGCCAAACTGGGGCGCCACATTATACGGTGAAGTGCGCGGCGCTTCCGATTTCAAGCGTAACTTCTGGAGCATGGCCGCCGGTTTAATCGGCACCACCATCCTGGCTTTGATCGTGCTCGGCTTGATTGCCAAAGTAATCGGCTGGGATTTCTACAACGCCGCAAACTTTGCTTACTATGAAGGCACCTCGCCTTTTGGCGCTTATCCCTACCCGGCCCTGCTGGTAAGCTTCCTTACCGACAGCCCTCTGCTGCAGATGTGGCTTTTAATTTCTATGAGCGCCTGGTTCTTCGGCTGGTGCGGCACGGTATTCCTCTCCTCAACCCGGGTTATCTTCGCAGCCGCTTTCGATCGTATCCTGCCCGAGTGGATGGCCCGCGTTTCCACCAAGTTCCGCTCTCCGGTTAACGCGCTGCTGGTAATGGCTGTCGGCGGTGTAATTGTCAGCGCCGGAATGCATTACACGGAAAATCTGGAAACTCTTGCCCTGAACTCGACCGTGGTTATCGCTGTAACCTACTTCGGAACCACTATTGCCGCCATAATCCTGCCCTACAAAGATCCGGAACTTTACAAGGCTTCACCGATCGCCAGGCTTAAAATATTCGGCCTGCCGCTGATTACGGTTACCGGAATTATATTCGGCGCCTTCCTGCTCTTCCTCTTCTACATGTGGGCAACCGATTCCGTTTACGGGATCAACGAACCGACTTCCTACATCTATATGGCTATTCTCTATGCCATTTCAATTATCATTTATGTCGGTTCCAAGGCATACCGTAAAAAGCAGGGTATTAACCTGGACGAAATTCATAAGAGCATCCCCGTTGAATAATTTTTAACGCTGGTGCTTCATGGAGGCTGATTCATGACTACCATCTTTTTTGCAACTGATGTTCACGGTTCGGAGATATGCTGGAAAAAATTTATCAACGCCGGAAAGTTCTACAACGCAGATATTCTCGTTCTCGGCGGCGATATGACCGGCAAAGCGCTGGTGCCCTTCATCAAGGACAGCAAGGGAATGTACAAAGTTAACTTCCTGGAAGAAGAAATGCTCCTGGATGAAGAAGGCAAGGCGCGGATGTTTAAAAATATTTCCGACCGTGGATACTATCCTCTAGACCTGACCGATGACGAGTTCGAAGAACTGAGCGCCGACTCGGAAAAGGTTGAAAAACTGTTCGTTAATCATGTGCTGGCTATGGCTGAACGCTGGGTAGCTTTCGCCGACGGAAAACTGGTCGGTACCGGAATTAAATGTTTCGTCTGCCCCGGTAACGACGACATGTTCGAAATTGACGACGTTCTTGAATCATCAAAGTCCATAACCATGGCCGAAGGCAAACTGCTCGATCTCGACGGTCATTATGAAATGATCAGCACCGGTTGGTCAAATCCCACTCCCTGGGATACCCACCGCGAGTGCAGTGAAGAAGAGTTGGCCGAAAAAATCGAAGCCATGGCTTCAAAAGTGCCTGATATAAATCGCTGTGTCTTCAATTTGCATGCACCGCCATTCGGATCAGGCCTTGATGAAGCGCCGGAGCTCGATGAAAACCTGCGGCCCAAATATGCCGGACGTTCATTGATTCCTGTCGGCAGCTATGCAGTACGCGACGCCATCAATAAGTACCAGCCGCCCCTGGCCCTGACGGGACATATCCATGAAGGACGCGGAATCAAGAGGATGAAGAAGACCTTTGTGGTTAACCCGGGCAGCTCTTACGAACAGAGCACCCTGCTCGGTTCAATCATCGAGATGGATAAGAAAGGGGTCAAAAAATACGTTTTGACCTCGGGTTAAGGTAAAACAATAAAAACAATGTCACCCCCACTTACCCCTCCCCTTCAGCGGGGAGGGGATATGTGGGCGCTAAAAACAACATGTGAAATATTCGCTGAAAGGAGGTCTAACGTGTCTCAATATACAGGTAAAGAAGCCGGCGAATTTATCGCCGAAGCTAAACAGATCATCGAGTCGGCGGAAAAAAGGGGAGCACCACTGCGTTTAATCGGCGCGCTGGCCTTTCACCTGCACTGTCACGATTACAGGCATATTCATCAGAAATGGGGCCGGGTCTTCACCGATACCGATTTCGTAGCCCGCAGTGAGCACCAGCAGGCAATTATTGAAGCTTACGCTGAACTCGGTTACCGTGACGATGAAATGATCACCACTTTATACGGCTCCGACCGCCTGGTGTTCGATAACCCTGAAACAGGGATGCACTCCGATATCTTCTTTGATAAGCTCGATTTCTGCCACGTTTTGCCGTTGCGCGACAGGCTGGATGTTGACGATCTGACCATCCCCCTGGCCGAGCTATTCCTGGAGAAGATGCAGATTGTTCAGATCAACGAAAAAGATATCGTCGATACCATGATGCTCCTGGCAGAACACCCGGTTGGGGAAAGCGATGAGGAAACAATCAATGCCCCGGTGATCGCAAGGGTGCTGGCCGGTGAGTGGGGTTTCTGGCGCACCGTAACCGGCAACGTGGAAAAGCTGATGATGATGAACAACAAAACAGATCTCTTTGATAACAATGAGAAGAAACTGATCGAAGAACGTCTGGCTGAAATTAGCCGTTACGTCGATAGCGAGCCGAAACCGCTTGCCTGGCGCATGCGCAGTAAGGTCGGCGATAAAGTAAAGTGGTACAAAGATGTGGACGAACTATAAGTTACGAAGAAATGAGGAATGCCCATGCTTTACTTGAGAGGCGAGTTCGATTTATGCACCGGCTGTGGCTCCTGCCTGTTGGCCTGTTCCAACCGGGCTGCCGGCGGTTACAGTCCCCGCCTGGCCCGTCTCAAAATTTTCAGCGAGAATGAAAACCTGGTTAACCGCCCCCTGGTCTGCACCCAGTGCGAAAACCCCTTCTGCCTGCATTCCTGCCCGGTTGCTGCAATCAGCAGGTCGGAAGATACAGGTGTTGTCCTGATCAACAAAGAAACCTGCACCGGTTGCGGCGACTGCGTCACTGCCTGCCCCGATAATATGATCCAGCTGGATAACGCTGGCAAGGCTGACAAATGCGACTTATGCCAGGATGAACCGGAACCGCTTTGCGTAAAATACTGTGTACCGAAAGCTCTGAAACTGGTCGAAAAGCGGGAGGTGATCACGCGATGAACGCCTATATGAATAAACTGCTCTATATCGATCTCAGCAGCGGAAAAATTACTGAAATTACACCCCATCCCCGCCTGGTTAAAGATTTCGTCGGGGGTAAGGGTTTTGGAGCGAAAATTCTTTTCGATCTGCTGCCTGCGGAAACCGACCCGCTGTCACCGGAAAATATCCTGATGTTCATGCCCGGTCCGCTGACCGGCACCCTCGCTCCGGCCATGCGCGGCTGTGTAGTTACAAAATCCCCTTTAACCCAAACCTTTGCCGATTCCTACTTCGGCGGGCACTTCGCCCAGGAGATCCGCTACTGCGGTTACGACGGGATAATCATTACCGGAGCCGCCGCCGTACCAAGCTATATCTGGATCGATGACGGTAAAGTTGAAATCCGCTCTGCAGAAGGGATCTGGGGTCTGGATACTTTCGCTGCTGTCGAGGTAATCCGCGAAGAGCTGGGCGATGAAACAGTCAAAACAGCCTGTATCGGTCCGGCTGGAGAAAACCTGGTATCCTTTGCCCTGATTAACTGCGAATATAACCGCCATGCCGGTAGAGCAGGCACCGGTGCGGTGATGGGTTCAAAAAATTTGAAAGCTCTGGTTCTGCGGGGAAGCAAAGTAATTACCCCGGCTGATCCTGAAAAATTCAGCTCCGCCGTTGACCAGGCTTACTCAGAACTGGCAGCCGACGAAACCATCGCTTCCTTTACGGCTGACGGTACAGCGGCTTCCATCGATTTTGCCAATGACGAACAGCTACTGCCAACCCACAACTACTACGACGGAACCTTTGAAGGTGCTTCCGGCCTGAATGCCGGGGCCCAGCGTAAAAGCTTCTGGCTCCGTAACGTAGCCTGCGCCGGATGTCCCATCGCCTGTGGAAAGGTGGGTTTGATCAGGCGGGGACGCCACAAGGGCATGGTTTCCGATGTTGTGGAATACGAAACGGCTTCAATGATCGGCAGCAACCTGGGGATAAGCAATACACGCGATGTAGCCTACCTGGTTAAAAAGTGTGACGCCTTGGGATTGGACGGCATGTCAGCCGGCGGAGTAGCCGGATTTGCCATTGAAGCATATCAGAAAGGGCTGATCACCGCTAAAGATACGGGAGGCAGGGAACTTAAATTTGGCGACACCGAATCTGCCGACTACCTGCTGGAAAAGATCGTTTTTAGGGACGGGATCGGTAATATCCTGGCCAAAGGGGTAAAAGAAGCGGCAAGCGAACTGGGCGGAAATGCAGATGCCTTTGCTGTCCACGTCAAGGGTCTTGAAAGCCCGGCCTGGGGACCGCGAAGCGTACCCGGTATGGGGCTTGCCCTTGCTACGGCCGACCGCGGCGGGTGCCACCAGAGGGCCTTTCCGATACTTTATGAAGTGGGCGGAGAATGGAACGGCGTGCCCGTTGAAAGAGAAGCCCTTAAAGGCAAAGGTGAAATTGTCGCCCACCTTCAGAACTACCTGGCCGGTCTCGATACGGTTGTTAAATGCGATTTCGGCCAGTACGGGGTAAAAGATGTAACCTACTGCCGCATGCTGGAAGCGGCAACGGGAGAAAAATATGATGTTCCAAAACTGATACAGCTCGGCGAGAGAGTCTGGAACCAGATCAGGCTCTTTAACCTGCGCGAAGGCTTTACCCGTGCTGATGACACCCTGCCGAAAAGGTTTACCGAAGAGCCGCTGCCCGAAGGGCCTTATGCCAGTCAGCGCATCCCTTTGAAAGACCTTGACGTGCTGCTCGACGAATATTATGCGGTTCGCGGCTGGGATGCTGAAGGAAAGCCAACGGCTGATAAACTTACATCACTGGGCCTGGATCAGATGCCGGTTTTGATTAAAAAACCATAATTATATTTTTGATTACATATCCATAATTTAAGGAGGATTTGCCTCGTGAAAGATTTACAGAAACTGCACTATTTCGAGGTTCCGACCGTAATGAAACATGCTCTCGGCGCGGTAAACCACCTGCCCAATGAACTCGCCATCCTGGGAGTTAAAAAACCCCTGATCGTCACCGACCAGGGTGTGGTCAAGGCCGGCCTGCTTGACCAGGTTCTCAAACCTTTAAAAGATGCCTCGGTGAGCTACGTACTTTACGACCAGGTTGTCTTCAACCCGCCCCTGGCCACGGTTGCCGCCGGAACCGAAATGTATCACAAGAACGGCTGTGACGGCCTTGTGGCTGTCGGCGGAGGCTCTTCCATGGACTGCGCCAAGGCGATCGGGGTTGAAATTGCTCACGACGAACCGGTCCTTGAATATGAATGTGCTGAAGGGAAAAAAGAGCTGAGCAAGCGTATCCCGCCTCTGGCCTGTATCCCCACTACTGCGGGAACAGGCAGCGAGGTTACCTTGTGGGCAGTAATTACCGACCCGGCCCGCCAGTACAAGTTCAACGTGGGCGGCCCGTTGATCGCCGCTCACCTGGCGCTGGTCGACCCTCTGCTGCATCTGTCAATGCCGGCCGAGGTAACCGCCGGAACCGGAATGGATGCATTATGCCACGCCATCGAATGCTATACCTGCGCCTACGCCCAACCGGCAACAGATGCCGTCGCCCTGCTCGCCATCGAGTATGCCGGCAAGTACCTGCGCCGGGCTGTTGCCTACGGCCAGGATGTGGAAGCCCGCTATTACATGGCCATGAGCGCCATGCTGGCCGGTCTTTCCTACGGTGCTGAAAGCGCCGGAGCTGTCCATGCCATGACCCAGACCATGGGTGGCATATTCCCTGTTCATCATGGAATCGTTGTCGGCTCTACGCTTGTACCGGTAATGGAATACAACTGGATGGGTGAACCGGCCAAGTATGCCCGGATAGCCCTGGCCTTAGGCGTGCCCACTTTCGGGATGACCGAGCGCGAAGCCGCCCTGGCCGCTGTCGAGGAAGTACGCGACCTGGCAAGTGATATTGGCATACCCAAACTGAGCGAACTGGGAATCAAGGAATCAGATATCCCCCGCCTGGCCCAGGAAGCCTTCAACGACCCGCAGACAATCGGCAACCCGCGTGATCTCACCGTTAAAGCTTACGAGGAGATCTACCTTAGGGCTCTGTAATGCTTTCATTACCTCCGTTGAAAGCAAATTAAGTAAGCCAAAATCCGTGCGGCCGCGCGGATTTTGGCTTTATTGACCGAAATCATCCCATTATGTATAATCATTGTAGATACGGCGATCTGAATTTGAGGAAGGTGTTTTTGGTGTTGGTTAAAATATTAAAATGGGGTAACAGTCTGGCTATCAGGATTCCAAAAGCCTTCGCCAGTGAGGTTAAAATAAAAGAAAACAGCCGTGTAGAACTGACAATCGAAAATGGAAAACTTAGTGTTAAGCCGGTTGAAGATGAACAAAGTTATCAATTGGAACAACTTCTGAATCAGGTTAATGAAGAAAATGTTCATTACGAAATTGATACCGGAGAACCTCAAGGTAAGGAGATCTGGTAATGAAATATGACTATATACCAAAACGGGGCGATCTGGTCTGGATTGACTTTTCTCCCCAGTCAGGTCATGAACAGTCAGGACGTCGTCCGGCTCTTTGCATATCTCCTCAATCCTACAACCAAAAAGTCGGGCTCGCAATCTTTTGTCCGATTACCAATGCAATAAAAGGGTATCCCTTTGAAGTTTTACTCCCTGAAAATTTACAGGTATCCGGTGTTATACTTACCGACCAGGTAAAAAGTCTGGACTGGCGTTCACGACAGGTAGAATACCTGGCTTCTCTTCCCGCAACGGTCACCTCGGAGGTTTTATCAAAAATTCGCACCCTGATTTAAGTTAGTGAGTCTTACTTATAAACCTAACAATTATGATCCTAACTTCGCAGCAGAGATATACCGATTGTTTCCTTTATATTATCCACCCCGATGAGCTGGAGATCTTTAAATTCCTTTCTGCTCCCCTTTAGCTCGGTAATATTGGCCTGGGGCAGGATAAATCTCTTGAAACCAAGTTTGGCTGCCTCTCCCAGGCGCTGGCGGATCCGGCTCACCGGGCGTATTTCACCGGTTAAGCCTATCTCCCCGGCGGCAACTGTATCTCCGTTCAGGCTCACGCCCTTCAGGCTTGAAGTAAGGCTCAAAGCCAGGGCCAGGTCGGCAGCCGTTTCATAAAGACGCACTCCGCCGACGGCGTTGACAAAGGTATCGAGTCCGAAGAAAGATATCCCGGCATGCTTTTCAAGAACCGCCAGAACCAGGGCAACCCGGTTTAAGTCTATACCCGTTGAAGTCCGTTTCGGTGAGGGATAGCTGGTCGGGGCCACCAGCGACTGGATCTCGACCAGCAGGGGGCGGGTCCCTTCCATGCTGGCCGTGATAACCGCACCCGGAGCCTGCTCCTGTCTCTGGGTTATAAACAGGTGCGAGGGATTGGCCACTTCAACCATCCCTTCTTCTTCCATCATAAAAACCCCGATCTCGTTGGTCGAACCGAAGCGGTTCTTCACCCCGCGGAGGATGCGGAAGCTGTGATAGCGGTCCCCCTCCAGGTAGAGGACACAGTCTACCATGTGCTCTAACAGGCGCGGTCCGGCCATGACCCCTTCCTTCGTCACGTGTCCCACCAGGAATATAGCAATATTTTCCTCCTTGGCCAGCCGGACCAGTTCCGAGGCTACTTCGCGCACCTGGCTGACGCTGCCGGGCACCCCGTCAATTTCGCTGCGGTATACCGACTGTACCGAATCGACAATCAGAACGGCCGGTTCAAGCGAAACGGCAGCCTCACACAGAGTTTCAAGTTCCGTGACCGCTGCCGTGAAAAAACTATCCTTTATATTAAGCCTCGATGCACGCATCTTGATCTGCTGCAAAGATTCTTCCCCGCTGGCATAAAATACCTTTTTACGGTCGGCCAGGTTTGCCGCTGCCTGCAGCAGGAGCGTGGATTTGCCGATACCGGGATCGCCCCCGAGCAGGACCACCGAGCCTGAAACCAGCCCGCCGCCCAGAACCCGGTCGAACTCAGTTATACCGGTGGCAAAGCGCTCTTCTTCGGTTGATTTAACATCGCTTAAGGTAACTACCCTGGAGTCTGATTTTCTGGCCCTTCCCCCCGGGGCAGCAGATCTTTTTGATGGCGCAAGCGTTACTTCATTCATCGTGTTCCATTCGCCGCAGCCCGGGCAGCGCCCCAGCCATCTATGGCTCTCGTGACCGCAGCTGCCGCAGCAGAAAAGCGTTTTCTTTTTCGCCAAGATGCTTCCTCCCGAATAATTTTTTCAAAAAATGTATATTTCCCGTTACCTGAATCAGGTATATCCTGCCGGTAAAATTTAAATGAATTTAACGCAAGCTGAGCGACTATCTAACCAGGCTTTCCAGCTTTTCTAAGTTGGCGCGGTCCCTGTCTGTCCCGTTCTCCGGTGTTTCCAGAATGATCGGGAAGTCCTCCGACCAGCCGTAATTGATCACCGCGCCGAAACCTTCCAGGCAGATATTTCCTTCACCGATATGGGCATGCCTGTCGACTCTTGCCCCCAGCTTCACCTTCGTATCGTTGACATGGATAACATGAAGGTGTTTTAAGCCCACCGTGCTCTCAATCTCTTTCATTGTCGCTTCGACCCCGGCTGCTGTACCGAGTTCATATCCGGCCGCCCAGCTGTGGGCTGTATCGATGCAGATCCCCAGCTTGCCTTCAGGAAAAGCTTTCAATATCTCGGCCAGCTCATCAAACCTGGAGCCGATTGCCGTCCCGCTGCCTGCCGTGTTTTCAAGGAGCAGTTTAACTGATTCCGGCCACTTCGGCAGTCCCTCACCGATCGATTCAATAATCTGGTTAATGCCCTTTTCCACCCCTTCACCCCCGTGGTTCCCGGTATGTAAAACCACGTAGGGCGCCCGGTAGAAGCCGGCTCTCTCCATCGTTTCATCGAGCAGCTTCTTCGACTTCTCCAGAAATTCTGCGTTGTTCGTAGCCAGGTTGATCAGGTAGGCGCTGTGGACAACCAGGGGATTTAGATCCATTACATCGATCATGTCCGCCCGCTTCGCAATCTCGCTTTCCTCCAGCTTACCCATTTTCCAGCCGGTGGGGTTGCCGGGAAAGATCTGGATTGTACGGCAGCCGATATCGGCCACCCGCTTAACATTTGCTTCAAACCCGCCCTTCTGGGGCATATGCACTCCGAATCTCACGGTCTAACCTCCAAAATACATTTGCTTTCAAAGTTCTTTCAGGAGCAATCTCATTGCTGTAACTACGCTGTCGTTGATCACTACCCTGGCCTTGCTGTCGTGGAAAGTGGGGGTGCGGTTGATGATCACCACGTTATCGCAGAGGGCTGGAATCTGGTTGGCCGGCGATACCTGCATGCTTGAACCGATCACCAGGATAAGGTCGGCCTTTTCTACTTCCTTCATCGCTTTGCCGTAATCGGGGGATAGCGGTTCCCCGAAAAGCACCACGTCAGGCTTGAGAACTTCCCCGCATTCCACACAGAGGGGCGGGATCAGCCCTTCTTCCACGTCGGCCGCCACCTCTTCGATGGGCACCTGCCTGCCGCAGTGCATGCAGCTGGCGCTGCTGAGTGTTCCGTGGATCTCGTATACTTTTTTTGAACCGCCCTTCTGGTGCAGGGCATCCACGTTTTGCGTGATGATTCCTTTGATCATACCCCGATTTTCAAGCTCGGCAAGGACCTGGTGCGCCTCGTTAGGCTCGGCCTGCTCGAGCATTTTAAAAAATGGGATGCCCGCCCTGTAGAAGGCGCCGGGGTTCCTTTTGAACCCCTGGATGGTAAACATCTCGGGGTCAAGCATGGTCCATAGTCCGCTTCCGGGACTGCGGAAGTCGGGTATACCGCTTTCGGTGGAGATACCGGCTCCGGTAAGGGCTAAAGCGTAATCACTATCCAGCAGCAGTTCGGCCACTTTCCTGATCTTCTCGTTCAGTTCGGTCATCACTTACAACCTCCCCTGACTTTGAAGTTAAATTAGATATTAAACTGTCGGAAAATATAATTAACTAATGTGTCCCCAAATTTTTACCGTGCGGGTCCGCGGGCCGTCGAATTCAGCCAGGAAGACGCCCTGCCAGGTTCCCAGGTCGAGCCTTCCCTCCCTGATGATCAGGTGCAGGGAACAGCCCAGCAGGGAAGCCTTGATGTGGGCATCGCTGTTGCCTTCCCGGTGGCGGTAGCCGCCCCTGAGCGGAACCATCTTTTGCAGGAAACCTAAAATATCGCTCATCACATCGGGATCTGCATCTTCGTTGATGGTTACCGCTGCAGTGGTGTGGGAAACGAATACCGTGCAGTGCCCCTCATTTACCCCTCCGGCTGCCAGCAGGGCATTGATCTTGTCGGTAATATTAATAAATTGTTCTCGCTGGGTGGAACTTACACTTAGTTCGAAGTACATCCGGATACCTCCAGACAGAGGAATTGTCGGAAAATATAATTAACTAATGTGTCCCCAAATTATTTTCGTTCAGCAGGGCAAGCATGTTCCGGTAGGCTTTGCGGTCGATCTGCAGAACTTCGTTGATCTCTTTAAATTTTCGGCGCACGCTGGCTGCCGACACGCCGTAGGCCGCGGCCAATTCCTTCTGGGTTAAACCTAAGAAATGAAAGCGGGCCAGGCAGTACTCCAGCCCCGCCGCCCAGGTCTGCGGCTTATCTACCCGCGGGCCTTCCGGGTAACGGTGATTTATGTAATCGATCCAGATCGCTTCCACATCTTCGTAGAATTCTTCAGTATAGAAAGCGCTCCGGCGCATGTTGGCCATGGTGCACTCTATAACCTGCTGCCAGCTCTTGTCCCAGACAGGAGCCGATGCAGGAAGGTTATTCAGGTTGACTTCCTTGAAGCACCCTTCGTTGAATATACGGTATCGCCCCGGGGGCGCTGTTCTCTTCAGCTCCTGCAGGGCAATCTGTCTCAAACGCTCGTTGATCCAGGGATTGGCCGCGAACTCCGCCAGCCCAATCCTGGCCGCTTCGCAGTCCGCTCCCCCGTAGAGCCTGATTATCGCTTCCTTTAATATATCGTTGCCCTGGTAAAGTCCCCAGCGCACCACCTGGCTGAACTCTTTTTCTTCCAGCAGCCTTTCCTTGAACTGAACAGTTGAAGTCTCCCCGATCAGCTTGAACATGGCTTCATTTTCTTCGGGGCTTAAACTGCGGGCCCCTTCTTCATACTCCTCTTCTTCCTCCATGGCAAAGAGCAGGTCTTCCGCCTCTTCAGCCATATCGCCTTCGGGAGAAATATGCAGGTATTTGAGCAAACAGCGCTTCGCTTCGGGAAGCTCTTCCATCAGCCCGTAATTGACAGCCATGAAAAAGTAGCATTCGGTCAGTTCGGAATCCATATTCTGGACTATATGCTTGAATATCTTGTTCGATTCTTTCAGTTTGCCGGCCCTGCTCAGCAGGCAGGCCAGGTTGTAGTGGTTGGCCGGGTCGTCTCGGTCTGCTTCAACTGCTTTCTGCAGGTAGAGCAGTGCCTTGCCCAGTTTATTTTTTTGACCGAAGTAAACCCCTTTTTCGGTATAATATTTTGCATCCTGGTTAAAGGGGATTACCTTGGGATTTATTTTATCTGTTTTCAATATGCCTTTCGGTCTGTCGGCTCTGCCCAACACGGTCACCATCTCTCTGTATCTTGTTTGAATATTATCAGAAAATATAAATAAATAATGTGTCCCGGAAATTATTCTTCCGGGGGGACGTAGACGCTGCGTTCCAGGAAGCGGTCCCATTCGGTCCAGTCGCCGCTTTCGGGGACATGTTTCTGCATGACGTTGATGAACTGGTTCATCCGGGCGCTGACCAGGTCGGCGTGGAAGAGGGCAAAGGCGTGGATCGTCTTCGGCACTTCCGGGGAGCCCCACTCGCGCATGCCGTGGTGGGTGAGCATTATATGCTGCAGTTCCAGCTTCAGCGCTTCGGGAAAGTCGGGCATCTCGGCCAGCTTTTTATCGAGCATCTCCTTGCCGATGCTGATGTGGCCCACCAGTTTACCCCGGTCGGTAAAATCAAAACTGATGCTCTCCTGTTTATACTCTTCAATCTTGCCAATATCGTGCAGCACCGCCCCGGCGATCAAAAGATCAAACCTGAGCTGCCCGGGATAAATCCTGACCAGGTTGCGGCAGATCTCGATCACTTCCAGGGTATGCTCCAGCAGCCCGCTCACATAATTGTGGTGGATCGTCCTCGCCGCCGGGGCCAGGGCAAAACTGCGGGCAAACTCGGCATCGCCGAGGAATTTCTCCAGCAGGCCTTTTAGCTGCGGGTCTTTTACTTCCTGCTCTATTATCTCTTTCAGCTCACCCAGCATCTCCCGGGGATCTCTTTCTGCCACCGGCTGGAAGAAGGCCTTGTTCACCTTGGTCGGGTCGAGCTTACGCATATCGCTGACCACTACCTGTGGCCCGTGATATTCGCCCACAGAACCGCGCACAAATACTATATCATCGCTCTTGATCTCTTCTTCGCCCACCGGGGGATCCCACATTACCGCCTTCACCCTGCCGCTCACATCAGCCAGGGTGAGCTTTAAAAAGAACTCGCCTGACCGGTGCGGCGAAGCAAAGGGCGACCTGTTCACTTCGGCCACCAAAGCCTGGGTCTCTACCTCATCGCCTATTTTCAAGTCCTTGATCAATTGTTTCTTCATTAATATATCTCCCTTCCGGGTTAAAGCCGATGCTCTGAAGTTGCTCTATCAATGTTAGCATAAAGTTGCTTCATTTTAAAGAGCTGCAGTTGGCATAAGAAACTTTACTCTGCAAGCAAGCTATATATCGGTTTATCTAATTAAAGGCTGACAATTCGAGAGTATATTCCTTTTAATATGATGTAACTTATATTATTGATTAATCCCCTGGTTTCTTCTTAATTAATAAGGCGTTTTCTTTAATTAATTCTTAATATATTGCAATAATTGCGTAAAATTAGCTTGACAAATAGGCATAAAATTAATAAAATTACCATTAGCGAGGTGTATTACAACTAAAATTAAGAAAGGAAGTGTTAAGAAAGTGAAGAAAAGGACACTCGTAGCAGTAGCACTGGCCGTTATCTTTACCCTGGCCCTTGCTGCACCCGTTTTCGCCCAGGACATGACCCACAGTGTTGATTATGACCTGGATGGCACAATCAGCCTGAAGAAACATGTCGGGCACCTTTGCAACACCGGCGCTGAAATGAAGCAGGTTATCGCCGGTGCCGGAACGATGATGAAATCAACAGACGCTTACATGATGGCAGGTTACTTAACAGTAGACGATGACAATGACTGGATTGCTTCCGCAACCAGCAGCCTGTCTGTCATCACCGCCATTGAGCTCTGCGCTCCGGCAAAGCATGTATATGATTTCCCTGATGAACCAAATGGTGAAGTATCAGCCCCTTTATCAAATGGCAATGGTTCTGATGGCGATGTATACTTTGATGTTGAAGATCTATATGATAGGGACGATATCAAACCTCTAACCAAGCAGATCTGGGCAGCCGAAGTTAAAGCAGATCCCAGTTTCTCTGGTAACATGCACACTGACTTTACTGCAGCCTACGGCCCTGGCCCTGGCGATGGTGATGATGAGTGGGGTTGGGACGAGGACGATGAAGTTGAAGTCGGCGAAGATTATGTCGGCAACTATTTCATCA